>JALOMS010000711.1 GCA_025455345.1 Thermoflexibacter sp.
CAAATTTTGAAGCTTTTAATTCAGCTTCAAATGCTTTAAACACACTGTCATTAGCATCGTTTTTAAAGAAAACAGTCATGGGAATATTTTCTTTAAAATTTTGCGATAATCGTTTAGAATTAATTATAAATAAACCAAGAAAACCTAACAAAAACAAAACCAAAAAAACACTTAAAACTACCGAAAAATAAGAAGTTAAAAGTCTGCGTTTCTGAAATTTTTCAAACGATGATGACATATATAATTGATTTAAGCCGTAAAAATAGTAAAGAATTTTTGTTTACCTATAATATAACTGCAAAGTTTTATATTTAGTATTATAAATCCTATTTTTGTTTTAACCATCAAAGAAAGAGCAAATTGAGTATTTTATCCATAAATAATCTTTCTAAAAAATATCTCCAATCCAATCACTTTGCAGTGCATCATTTTAGTTTAGATATTCAAAAAGGAGAAATTGTAGCTATTACAGGCGAAAGTGGTTGTGGAAAGACGACTTTACTAAGATTAATCGCTGGTTTAGAAATCCCTGATGAAGGTAGCATTAGTATTTATAACCAAATCGTAGCCAATAGGCATACTTGGATAAAGCCTGAAAAACGGAAAATAGGTATGGTTTTCCAAGATTATGCTTTATTCCCACATCTCAACGTTCAGGAGAATATAGGCTTTGGCTTAGACAAAAAGGCAAATAAATCACAAGTAATCAATGATGTATTGGCTTTAGTAGGGCTGAAAGGGTATGAAAAACGCTATCCTCATGAACTATCTGGCGGACAGCAACAGCGTGTCGCTTTGGCAAGAGCTTTTGCCCCACAACCCGCAGTTTTGCTGTTAGATGAGCCTTTTAGCAACTTAGATGAAATGCTTAAAGATCAAGTCAGAGAAGAACTTTATCAAATCATTCGCCAATTAAGAATGACCACTTTGCTTGTAACTCACGATACCAAAGATGCCCTAACGATTGCAGATAAAATAGCCGTGATGAAGCATGGAGAATTACAACAATATAGCAATCCTAAGCATCTTTATGAAAGTCCTGATAATTTATACGTTGCAAAGTTTTTTGGAAAAATAAATGTATTTAAAGGGAAAAGAGAAACAGATAGCTTAATCACTCCCATTGGTAATTTTTTTATTAGAAATGAAAAATCTCAAAACATAGGAATCCGTCCAGAACAAATTGATATAGAGTATTTTGATGGCAATAATGATAAGCCCAATATCCTTAAAGCAACAATCACGAACCTCCACTTTTTTGGTGCTTACCAAGAAATAATCGCAAGAATAAATAATGATGATATAATTATTAGAACAGTCAAAGATACCAATTGGCAGGAAGGACAGGAAGTATTATTGACTATTAACAAATATTGCGAGTTTTAAATAATGTATTTTGATTTATCTAATATTTATCTCTTTTTTAAAATCTTCTTCTCCTCCCAAAAAACACACTTCGATAGGTAAAAAATAGATAGGTAGGTCTTTTAATATATCAGCAAAACCAATCAGTTTTACGCTATCCTTTTCCGTAGTCAATATGTATGAAACTTGAGGGCTGATTTGTTTATAAAAATTAATTAGATTTTCTATGTCTTTTTTTTGATAAACATAGTGGTCTGTAAAAGCAAAATGCTTAATAATTTGGCATTTTTTTTCTAATTCTGCAATTAGAGCTTTTGTATCTGCAATTGCTGTCAGCAAAATGATATTGGGTGAATCTATAAAACTTTTAGTGCGATTGTCATTATTATCAAAAATAGGTTTAGGTGGCGCATAAGCAAAAGAAGTAAAAAAAATAGGCGTTTGGGGGTGAGTATATCGGCAAATACATTGTTCTATCCTTTTTTTATCTTCCTCTCTGATTTCAGGAGGGCATTTGCTCACAATCACAATATCTGCTCTTTTTGCACCATTGCGACTTTCTCTTAGCCTACCCACCGGCAGTAAATAATCCTCATAAAAAGGGCGATAATAGTCTGTCAATAAAATATTTATATCCCTGTGTATTGCCCTATGTTGGTAAGCGTCATCTAATACAATAACTTGATTTTGAGGTTGATGAGATTTGATTTGATACAGAAATAAGCTAATCCGTTCACTTACACATCTGTCGGCTCTTCTGAAGCGAGTGGTTTCAAAAAAGCGGAAATTTTGAGTTCATTTAAAGTGATGCAAATTTCAAAACCCCACGCAAGAACAGTAACAAGATCGACGCTGGAATTGTAAAGTTTTTTTTTCTCTGACTTCTGAAGTTGGATTCGTCCGCAATTTCCATTTCTGTTAATTGCGAGCTAACGACCATAGAACGGATCATGTGCTACAGACGGCTGTTAGAAATTCGTATACGAGATTGCCAAGGCATGAAAGACCAGGTTCGGACAATTATGTTTCCACATGATTTACTGGGCCATACATTACATATTCTACGCTGTCGGTTAGCGAACAGCATAGAAGGTGACATGTGTGTACAGGAAGACTTTCTGCGACTTCGTTAGAGAAACTTGTCCGAATTTCTGACTGTCCGTCGTCCCATACAACAATTTTTTCATTGAATGAACAACTGAAGGAATATAGAAGAGCAGACCGGGCTTACATGTAGCATGCGTGCTCGTCGCAGGTAAATCTGAACTCGCCTTAACAGTTTATCTGTTGCACTGGCCTTGTATTGCTACGAGAATTCTGTATTCGGCTTGTCCATATAATCAGCCATGCGATGCCGGGAGTTGCTGCAGTTTGAATGTAATATGATAACAATAAAATTTATTTTGTCAACTG
>JALOMS010000112.1 GCA_025455345.1 Thermoflexibacter sp.
TTATTTTATTCCCTAATAGCTACTTACACTTATCTAATCAAGCAGATGGGATATTGTTTATGTCGTTGATTTCTGGTCGTAATTCTGATTTTCTCATTGGTAATCAGGTTCTTGCCGCTCCTATCTTGAAGCGTACTCGCTTAGAGGTTATCCCAACGGGTTATATATTGGTAAACTGCGGAAATCAAACTACGGTAGCTTATATGAGTAATACTACTCCAATTCCGTATTCAAAGAATGATATTGCTGTCTGTACGGCAATGGCGGGAGAGATGTTAGGATTAAAAATGATGTATGTAGATGGGGGAAGTGGAGCAGAAAAACCTATTAGCAAAGAAATGATACAAGCTGTAAGGCAATATATTGATATTCCGCTAATTATAGGAGGAGGAATTAGAGATATTGATGCTTTAGTTGATGCCTATCAAGCAGGGGCGGATATGGTAGTAGTGGGCAGTGTAGTAGAGGAAACCCCAGATTTATTAGCATCATTTTGTTTGAAAGTTAAGGAATTGAATCATCAGTAATCTGCACAAGTGATTTGGTTTTTTAGGGATTTTGCTAAGTAACTATTCTAATAATATATTTTTCAAAAAGAAATCTTAGGAAAGTACAATTTCCACAAAGCTATAAAATTGTACCTCCGTAAGTAAATAAAATCCTCTTAGTTTTAAGATATAATCTTTGGAAATATCCTATATATTGCTTACCTTTGTTACATGGAATTTGAGGAAATCAAAAAGGAATTAGACTTGCTAAACATCTCTCATTCGCAAGTATGTGATGACTTGGGGTTTGATAGGGGTGATTGGGGAAATTACTACAATGGTAAAAAACCTTTGCCCGAAAGCAGAAGGAAAGCACTTTTTTGGTATGTGAAATATCAAAAGCTAATCAAAACCATAGAAGAAGTAAAAAAATAAAAATATTTATCTCTAAATATTTGGATATATCCTAATTTATATTTATCTTTGTACTGTCAATAATTCACTAAAACAATTATTTTTATGACAGACAAAGAAAAATTAGAACGTCTAAAAAAAATCAAAGTGCTAATAGAGAATGTGATGCAACTTGCACTCATTGACGAAAAAGCAACTCTTGACGACATGAAAAAGTATATTGCACAGTTAGAAAAAGTAGAAGATGAAATCAGAGCGTTGGAAAAAAAGCTAAACAAGTAACTACAATAAGGGGTAGAAACACCCCCAATTTTTTCACTTAAAAGAAAAACCATGAAAAATAATATTGAGCATATAGAAGAATTGGTAAATGATGCTATTGAGCATGGTATCAATCCAAAAGAAGCAAGCAAACTTTCTATGGAATTGAAGCAAGCAGATGAACAAATCAAAGAGGCTTTTCACCATGCTTTAAATGCAAAGTTTGAGCAGATTAGCGCAGAAGTAAGTGAGCTTGTTGCGCCTGTAAATATGTAAAAAAAGAACTGCTTTGCTGTGATAAAGTAGTGTTTTATTGACAAAAACGCCCCTTGCATTGGAAAATTTAAGGGGTTAGTTTTTTGAGGCAATAAATCAATACAAAGTTTCATTTACAAACTTTCTACATTTTTATTTTGTTATAAGCACATATCTTAATTATTTTGCAAACAAAATATTTGCTCAACTTATTCAAATTATTCGATGTCTATCAAATTGGTTATATTAGTAGTTGGTAACTTTAACAAAAGGTTATTTACTCCTGAGTGGGTAAAAGCAAATTTATTTACATTACCAAACGAAGAAAATATTACAGGAAAATTTAATTTAATTGATTTTGAACTTAGTTTTATATTTAACAATATAAGTTTTACTGCAAAAGATAATGCTGTTGAAATAGTTTGTGATGTTGTAAATCCAGATAATATTAAAATTTGCACAAACGTTCTATTTAATTTGTTAAATCTATTATCCCACACACCAATAAAGGCTATTGGAATTAATTTTGTTGTTTCTATTTCAAAAACAGATACCTCAAAAATGGTTTTAGAGCTGAATAACTATAAGTTCGGCGAGATAAGAAATATTAACCAAGTAACTTTTTCTGAAAAAAAGCAAGATTATATTCTTAATACTATTTGTTTAATTTCAAATGATAGTTATTCTATTACATTTAATTTTCATTATGAAAGTTATGAAAGTCTTGCTAAATTAAATAAAACAACTATTTTTGACCATTTTACGGAATGTCTTAAGATTATAAACTAAATCCTTAATCCTATGTCTATGTATTCTATATCTTCAATACCATTATCAAGCGACTCAATTACTACAAAAACTAAGAGTAATAAAATTGAACAAAATATTCCCGTAGAATTTGATAATTTAGATACAGAAACTATATTTCTAAAAATTAATAAAAAACAGCTTGATACATTAGGCAAAGACATATTTGCTCATCAAATATTTACAGAAAAAAAGGAAACCTTCTTAGTAGAAGGCATTAAAAATTTATTGAAAAAAAATGAATTTTTACAGTTATCATTAGATTTTTCGCAAGGCTTTATTACAGAAGAAGAGTATGAACAAGAAATGGAAGAAACTCCAGAAAAATATGCAATCAATGTAAAAGACATTGCGAGTATAACAGATTTAAAAGTATTAGAGGCTGTTATTAATAAAATTGGGATTACTTTTGATACAGACCAGGTTACAGAAATCTTTGGAGTAAGTTTTTTAAACATTCAACAAATCCTAAAATAATAATTGGAAGAGTATTACGAAATACCAGAGTCAATCGAGTGTAATGCAGCTGAAATAATCTCAAGAAAAATTGTACCTAAAGGATTATTAAAGTATGAAAAAATTGGCTTCTGCTTTAAATATAGTTGCGATAGAGATAGTTCTGCTGAAATTAAAAAAGAACTATCTCCTAAAAAAGCTATTCTCAAAGAATCGTCTAAGTTAGACTTAGGTACAAAACTTGTATGCTTAAAATTATTTTTTCTTGTTCGTGGGAAAAAACCAATCACTGCTGATGTAATAAATAATTCAGGAAGACATAAAGCTCAATTAATTGCTACAAAGGATTTTACTTATGCAGAAATTACTCAGCCTTTTGCTCAGATAGCTAATGCTATAAAGAAAAGAATAGAAGAGGATAATAAAGAGAAAGCGAGAGAATTGTTAGGGGAATAAAATAGTTATACAGCATAATCTCCCCTTAACACTTCCCTTTCCTCCTCCCTCTATACACAATCTTTTTGACTTCTTGTTTAGGTTTGTAGTAAAGCAAATATTTGTCCTCTGAAACCGCATTTCGCAAGAACTCCTCAAATAAATCGTGTGCGGAGTGCATACTCTTGGCATTTCTACGGTTGTAGATGTATGCGGAGTGCAACTCTGTGCTTGTACCAAGTAAAAAGGTAGATATTTCTTACTCAATGAAATATACTGCCCTCTGATACTATTCTTGACGATTGTCCAAAAGCCCTCAATGGTATTGATGTGAACGATTCCCTATCAGGATAGGTGCAATTTTCTATTGAACCAATTGATACATCTTTTGTGCTTTTTCAAAGTCGAACCCCGCCAAAACTTTATTCATTTTAAGCTGTATCTCATCATTGGAGAGGTTTCCTATGCTACCTTCGTGCGTATGTCTGACTTCTCTGATAGGCTCAAATTCCCCATTTTCTATTTGCAAACCTACTTTTTTATACGCATCTCTAAAGCTCATTCCTTGCAAAACTTCTTGATTTACTACCTCTACACTAAAAATATACTTGTATTTTTCATCATTAACAATGTCTTCTCTTACAATTATATTTTCGAGTAGATATGTTGCTATTTGTAAGCAATCTTTGATTTCGTTAAATGCAGGTATAATGTTTTCTTTGATTAACTGTAAGTCGCGATGATAGCCAGAGGGCATATTAGCTAAAATGAGGTTAATTTCATTGGGTAATCCTGCCAAACGGCTACATTTTGCCCTAATAAGCTCGAATACATCAGGATTCTTTTTGTGAGGCATGATACTGGAACCCGTAGTAAATTCTTTGGGGAAAGTCAAAAAGTCAAAATTTTGACTCATGTAAAGGCATATATCTGAAGATAGCTTGTTCAATGTTCCTCCTATACAACTAATGGCAAAGGCAGCTATTTTTTCAGTTTTGCCTCTTGTCATTTGAGCATATACCGAGTTATAGTTCAACTCCTCGAACCCAAGTAATTCTGTGGTCATTTTCCTATTCAATGGGAAAGATGTACCATATCCTGCGGCAGACCCCAAAGGGTTTTGATTAGCGATGTGATAGGCGGATTGGAGTACCAAGAGGTCATCAACAAGGCTTTCTGCATACGCACCAAACCACAAGCCGAAAGACGATGGCATGGCGATTTGGAAGTGAGTATAGCCGACTAATAGTAAGTCCTTATGTTTTTCACTAAGTAAGATTAGTAGGCTAAAAAGTTGCTTTACTTCGTTGGTAATGGATTGTAGTTCATGTCTAATAAACAACTTGATATCGACTAAAACTTGGTCATTGCGCGAGCGTCCACTGTGGATTTTTTTCCCTACCTCTCCTAACTTTTCGGTGAGTAAAAACTCTACTTGAGAGTGTACATCTTCTATACCTTCTTGGATAAGAAAAGTATGATTCTGAATGGATTGATAAATTTCTTTAAGACCTATCTCTAACTCTTGGAGTTCTTGGATAGTCAGCAATCCTATGCTTTGGAGCATCTTGATATGAGCCAATGAACCTATCACATCGAACTCTGCTAAAAACAAGTCCGTTTCTCTATCTTTTCCAATAGTAAATTGGCTCACCTTATCTTTAACTTCGTAATTTTTCTGCCAAAGTTTCATAGTTGCCTTTTACAATCCCTCCATATTAAAAGTATCTAAGAATTTAGTAGTAAAATTTCCTGCCCTAAAATTAGCATCGTCCATTAAGCGGATATGGAAAGGTATGGTTGTTTTTACACCTTCGATGACAAATTCTTGTAATGCTCTTTTCATTCTTACAATTACTTCTTCTCTGGTCTGTCCAGAAACAATAAGTTTTGCAATCATAGAGTCATAATTTGGTGGGATTACGTAACCTGCGTAGATGTGGCTATCAACCCTTACGCCTCGCCCGCCTGGAATATGCAAGTTTGTAATTTTGCCGGGGCTGGGGCGGAAATCCTTCCCTGCGTCTTCGGCGTTGATACGACATTCCATTGCGTGGAGTTGAGGATAATAATTACGACCTGATATATTTTCCCCCATTGCTACTTTGATTTGCTCTTTTATTAAATCAAAATCCGTAACTTCTTCTGTAATAGGGTGTTCTACTTGGATTCGTGTATTCATTTCCATAAAATAGAAATTGCCATACTTATCCACTAAAAATTCTATCGTTCCTGCTCCTTCATAGCCTATGGATTCTGCCCCTTTGATAGCCGCTTGCCCCATTTTATCTCTTAATTCTTGGGAAATAATAGGAGAGGGCGTTTCTTCCACTAATTTTTGGTGGCGACGCTGGATAGAGCAGTCCCTTTCAGAGAGATGGCACACCTTGCCTCTTTGGTCTCCAACAACTTGTATTTCTACGTGTCGGGGTTCTTCCACAAATTTTTCTAAATATAATCCATCATTGCCAAAAGCGGCTCCAGCTTCCATTTTTGCATCGTCCCATGCCTTTTTAAAACCGTGGTCATCATATACTATTCTCATTCCTCTACCTCCCCCACCAGCCGTTGCTTTCAAAATTACTGGATAGCCTATTTCTTTGGCAATACTAATACCTTCTTCTACGGAATCTAATAAACCTTCAGAGCCAGGAATCGTAGGTACTCCTGCGGATTTCATAGTAGCTTTGGCAGTGGATTTGTCCCCCATGGCACTAATCATCTCGGGGGATGCCCCTATGAATTTGATACCATACTCTTGACAAATACTCGAAAACTCTGCATTTTCTGAAAGAAATCCATAACCGGGGTGAATAGCGTCAGCATTAGTAATTTCTGCGGCTGCAATAATTCTTGGGATATTCAAATAAGATTGCTTGCTTACTGGAGGACCTATGCAAACAGCCTCGTCCGCAAATTTTACGTGCAAACTTTCCCTATCTGCTGTTGAATAAACGGCTACGGTTTTTATACCCATTTCTCTACAAGTACGAATAACTCGCAGTGCGATTTCCCCTCTATTGGCGATTAATATTTTTCTAAACATGGTATTTCTTAAATTAGGAATTTTTTAATCTGGAATCTGGAATTTAAAATTATATAATCTGAAATTTAAGTTTTATTACTTACTAATTTCAGATTATTAATTCCAGATTAATTAAGCCACTTCCACCACAAACAAGTCTTGGTCGTACTCTACGGGCGATGCGTTTTCTACCAATACTTTTACTATTTTCCCTGATATTTCTGATTCTATTTCATTAAATAGTTTCATCGCCTCGATGATACAAACTACTTTGCCTGCATTTATTTCATCTCCTATGCTTACAAATGGAGGTTTGTCAGGCGAGCTTGAGCGGTAGAATGTCCCAATCATAGGAGATTTGATAGTTAGTAATTTGCCTCCACTACTTGCCGTTTTTTCTTCAGTAGGTTGGGCTACGGGTGTTACCACAGGTGTAGGCGTTGCCACAGGCGCAATCTGTTGGATAGGTTGCACTACGGGCGCACTTACTAAGGGTGCGGCAGTGATGACTTGCTGTATGTTAGAATGTCTTTTTACACGAATTTTGAAGTCGTTGCCTTCTATATTTACCTCGTCTAAACCTGAATTTGCAATGAAATTTAACAGGTCTTGCAGTTCTTTTGCACTCATGTTATTTAATTATAAATTATAAATGATGAATTATAAATTTCTTGATATGAGCTACAAATTATAAGTTATGAGTGAGCTTTAAGTTAAAACATGAAACTATGAATTAAAAAATGATAAGTTGAAAATAGTTTATTAATGAGTTAGAACGCATCACTATTAGTAATTCATAATTTATAATTAGTAATTCATAATTGAATCAATATGCCCACTTCAAATACGCCGCACCCCAAGTGAAACCACCACCAAAAGCGGCAAGAATGAGATTATCTCCTTTTTTGAACTTATTTTCAAAATCCCAAAGTAAAAGAGGTATTGTTCCGTTAGTGGTATTGCCATATTTTTCTATGTTCATCAATATTTTGTCTTCATCTTCTATGCCCATAGATTTGGCGGTAGCATCTATAATACGCTTATTCGCCTGATGTGGAATAAGATAGGCTACATCTTCAGCTTTTAATTCATTGCGTTTCATTACTTGCTCTGCGGCATAAGCCATGTTGGTAACAGCAAACTTGAATACGGTTTTCCCATCTTGATAAACAAAATGTTCTTTCTTATCTACGGTTTCATGGGAGGCAGGTTTACGACTACCACCAGCTAACATGTGCAAATACGGTTCTCCTCCTCCATCAGAGCGCAACCAAAAGTCTATCAGTCCGTTATCTTCTTCATTTCCTTCTAATAATACTGCACCTGCCCCGTCTCCAAAGATGATACAGGTAGCACGGTCTTTATAGTCTATGATAGAAGACATTTTGTCGCCTCCGATTACTAATACCTTTTTGAATCTACCAGACTCTATGAACTGACTGCCTGTTACTAAGCCGTACAAAAAGCCTGAACATGCCGCTTGAATATCGTAACCAAAGGCATTTACTGCGCCTACTTGTGTGCCTACAATATTGGCTGTTGCGGGAAAAACTAAATCGGGAGTAGATGTACAGCAAATAACCATGTCTATATCTACTGGATTTGTATTGGTTTTTTCAAGAAGTCCTTGCACTGCCTTGACCATCATAAGGGAGGCACCTGCATTTTCTCCTTTCAAAATTCTACGTTCTTTGATGCCTGTGCGAGAAGTAATCCATTCATCATTGGTGTCCACCATTGTCTCCAATTCCGCATTGGTAAGAACATAATCAGGCACATACCCATGCACACCTTTGATGCTTGCTTTTATTTTTTTCATAAATTTGATGACTAATAATAGATTCTATCACGAACGCCTCATTGTACATTAATTTCTATTGTTTTTGTATAAAGTATTGAAAATGAATACATAAAAAATATGCAACAATAGCAATTCATAATATAAGAATTGAGTAATGGAAAAAAACGTCGCAAGGTATAAAAGACTTAGCCAATTTTCAAATTAATGAAAGGAATTTCACTGCATTGCTGGAATAACTACGGTAAAAGTAGAGCCTTTGCGCTCTTGACTTTCTACTTGGATAGTGCCGTTAAGTTTATCTAAGACATTTTTGACAATATATAGACCTAAGCCGCTTCCATGATTCAGCTCACTCCCTTTGAAGAACATATCAAAAATTTTTTCCTGAACTTCTCCGACCATTCCCTGTCCATTGTCCTCGATTTTAATAGTAATGAGCTGAGCATTGCCAATGATTGATACATAGATAAAGGGAACTATATTGCTACGGCGATAGGCAAAAGCATTTTCAATCAATCTTAATAAGATGCTAAAAATCAAATTTTTATCACTATAAAATATGCCTTCTACATCAATAATATACTCAAAGTTGATTTTAGTAAAATCAGAGTTAGAAGATAAGAAGGTGATAATCTCATCTATGATTTCCCTGAAATTGACCTCAGAGGATTGCGGTTTGCCTTGTTTTATCTTAGTGATTTCTAATAGATTCTCCAGCGTAATCATGAGTTGATTGGCACTTTGTGTGATTAAGCCCAAGTATTTGCTTGTTTCTGGCTGATTCTGTTGCGCTTTTGCCAGTACAAGTAGTCCATGAATAGATGCCAAAGGTCCTAAAAGGTCATGGGAGGCTTTGTACATGAAGGTTTCTAACTCCAGATTGAGTCTTTGTGCCTCTTTATCAGACTTTTGCAAAGCCTGATACATAAGTTGTAATTTTTCTTCGTTTCGTTTGCGCTCTGTAATGTCCTTCATCGTACCTACGATACCTACCAAGCTACCATGAATATTAAAAAGAGGTTTTAAGAACAATTGGACAATGATAGCTTCGCCGTTTTTATGAAGGAGTTTGAGTTCTGTGTCTATGGACTCTTTTTGGACAATAGCCATATCCAAAACTTCTGCAAACTTAGCAAGGTCGGTAGTATGAACAAATTGGAAGAAGAGATTTTGCTTGGTCTCGTTTATATGGTATCCTGTAAGTGCAACCCATGCGTCATTGAGGTAGATGTAGTTTAGATTTTCATCTGTTTGGAAAACAACATCTTTGATATGATTGAATATTTCTACTACTTCTGTCTTAATAACAGCCAAGTTACCCGCACTTGGAGGTACGATATGTAGTGTGTTTTGTGCTTGTGCATTCCGCAAGGTTGAGTTTTTGGATTTTAAGGTTACTGACATAGTTAGATTAAATTAGGTAGATAATTTAATTAAGTATATTTTGAGTTGTGTTAAGTATCACAAGTATAACGCCAAAAAGCGAAAGAAAGTATTAGTAAAAAATTATTATAAAAAATATTAATGAAGTTTACGAATGCAATACACACATAGACAGGAAAAAAATAGGTATTTATTTATAAAGAAAAACAAAAAAATTGTGCTTTCTGTTTTCAAGATTAGTTGTTATTTTCATATTTTACAATATATTTACAAACTTAATGAACATAAACTTAGAAAAATCTAATTTTATGTTTTTAAAATCCAATAAATAGCATTTTCAGTGCATAGTTTAGACTTTCTAAATCCAAAATTAATACACTTTATGGAAATCTTTATATCCTTGTTTCAGCAAGTTTTGTTTGGAGTAGTCTTGATAGCTTTTGGGGTGTTACTTACAGACCGCATTGGCTTTATCAAAACTAATATTCAGATGGGTAAACCCTTAGACCGCAATGATAGAAAAGTGGAACGCTTCAAAGCAATGTTATTGTTTGCTTTCGGGCAAAAAAAAATGTTTGATAGACCTTTGGTAGGATTGATGCACTTTGTAATATATGCGGGGTTTTTGATTATTAACATTGAGGTTTTGGAAATTATGCTTGATGGGTTATTAGGAAAACATCGTTTGTTTGCTCCCTTGTTAGGTAGTTTCTATCCAATATTGATTAATTTTTTTGAATTTTTGGCTTTGGGCGTAGTGCTTGTTTGCTTGATATTCTTGGTTCGCCGAAACTCTCACTTGATTCCCCGATTCTGGTCAAGAGAAATGAAAGGCTTTCCTGTATTAGATGGTAATTTGATACTAATTTTTGAAATTATGCTCATGTTTTTCCTCTTTACAATGAATGCGGCGGATAGCATCTTACAGACCAGAGGGGCAGAAAATCTATACATTAAGGAGCATTATCCTGTGGTAGGTAGTTTTTTGGTAAGTCAAGTTTTTATTCCTTTGTATAGAGATATGGACACTATGTCTTTATTTTATTTGGAAAGATTGGCATGGTGGGTACATATATTGGGGATTATGAGTTTTGGTATTTATGTTACTTATTCCAAACATCTTCACATAGGTTTGGCATTTCC
>JALOMS010000712.1 GCA_025455345.1 Thermoflexibacter sp.
CCTTGGGCGTAGCAACGAATCGCATGAGAGAATCTACCGCAAAGTCTAAAGTAATCATCTTGCTAAGCGATGGAGAGAATACAGCAGGTAGTATAGACACTATTACTGCCGCAGAGTTAGCACACGCCTATAACTGCAAAATATATACTATTGGCGTAGGGAAAGAGGGTCCTGTCCCTTTTGGTACGGATATGTTTGGTAGAACGCGTTATATAGAAAATACGATGGACGAAACTGCTCTTCGGAAAATTGCCTCCATTGGAGAAGGTCAATATTTTAGGGCAGAAGACAATCAAGCCCTCCAAGACATCTTTGTAAGAATAGACCGTTATGAAAAAGCAGAGATTAAAGAAACGCGATTCAAAGATACTAAAGACTTTTACCAAATTTATCTCATGTGGGGTTTGATAATTTTCTTAATTTGGATGCTTCTGAAAAATACACTTATTTCTAACGCCTTAGAAGATTAGGCTGGATTAGCGGTAAGCTACAATCTTATGCCTATTACCATTATATCATCAATCTGTTTGTTTGTTCCTTTCCATGCCTTGATAGCATTGAGCAAGTGTCTATATTGGTCTTCTGCCGAGCGTTGATAAATCGCATAGAGGTCTTCTACAAAACGTTTTTTAGAATATTTTTTATTTTCTAATCCCCCAAATTGGTCTAAATAACCATCTGATGTAAGATAAATCATATCACCCTCTTGGAACTTTAATATCGTATCCGTAAAAGTTTTGTGAGTCTCCCCCCCGCCCAAAGGATGTTTATCTGCTTTTATTTCACTGATTATTAGTTCGTTACTTGTATTTGTGCTTAAAAAAATAGGATTTTTAGCTCCAGAAAATATAAGCTCATTGGTTTGATAATCTATACGGATAAGGGACATATCCATACCATCTCTGCTTTGTAATCCCTCTAAGACTTTATCTTGTTTGAGCCAACTCACGATGAGTTTGTCCATTTCTATCAATACCTGAGCGGGGCTATCTACATTTTTGACGTTCACTAACTGTTCTAACATAGCATATCCTATCAAGGACATAAAAGCACCAGGTACGCCATGCCCTGTACAATCTACTGCGGCAAAAAACACCACATCATTCTTTTTGGCATACCAATAAAAATCTCCACTAATCACATCTCTTGGTTGGAACAGTACAAAAATGTCTTTGAAAATACCTTTTAACTCACTGATAGTAGGAATGATCGCCGCTTGTATTCTTTGGGCATAGCGAATACTATCTGTCAAACTGCGTTTGGCAGTTTCTACCAAATATTTCTGAACCTCCAATTTTTCTTTTTCTTCGCGAAGTTGTAGCGTATTTTCACGAATCTTTAGTTCTAATATTTTTTTATCTTGGCGAGCAATTCTTTTGAATAACTTGTAAAATAAATACATAGCAAGCCCTACTAAAATAATAGCAATTGTTACAAACCATTTCTCTTGATAAATAGGCATTTCCATACTTTAGTATTCTTGTTTTTAGCATTTAATTTTTTGTTAAAGCTATCTTATTTTTTTATTAACTCCAAATTTGTACGCTTGTTCTTAATATTTACCAAAGTAATCTGCTTATGAACTAATAAAAGTATATTTGCATTGGTGCAAATCGGAAAAGTTATGGAGTATATCACAGATTAATCGGAAATATTCACTGTATAAGTAATGCGACGCTTTTCCTCTTAAGTTGATGAATTTCTTGAATATGCGTTTGAAAAAAAGCCATTTATCAGCGTGCCAAAAAATAAAATCATAGAATATTTTAAAAATCAAGTGTTGTAACTTAATTTTGCTTGCTTATCGATAATCTATGGTAATTCATAACTATTTATTAATCAATGATTGAGGTAAAAAATATTAGTAAAACTTTTGCTGGCAAAACCATATTAAAAAATATTAATGGGGTTTTTAAGCGTGGCGTGACTAATATGATTATAGGGGCGAGTGGTACAGGGAAAAGCGTATTGCTCAAGAATATAGTGGGTTTAGTTGTCCCTGATGATGGGGAGATTTTGTATGATGGGCGCGATTTTGTTACAGCAAGCAAGGAAGAAAAAAAAGACATTCGCCAAGAAATAGGAATGTTGTTTCAAGGTTCGGCACTTTTTGATTCAAAAACGGTAGAAGAAAACGTGAGATTTCCTTTGGATATGCTTACACAGATGCCTTTAGATGCAAAGATTGACAGAGTGCATTTTTGCTTGAAAAGGGTAGGCTTAGAAAATGCCGCTAAAAAGACTCCCTCAGAAATTAGTGGTGGTATGAAAAAAAGAGTCGGTATAGCAAGGGC
The DNA here is from genome assembly GCA_025455345.1 of Thermoflexibacter sp. Classification (GTDB taxonomy): domain Bacteria; phylum Bacteroidota; class Bacteroidia; order Cytophagales; family Thermoflexibacteraceae; genus Thermoflexibacter. The sequence goes on from JALOMS010000712.1 coordinate 2,295, forward strand.
AATAGCTTTAGAAACAACTCGTTATTTATTTTGTGATGAGCCTAATTCAGGGCTTGACCCTCTTACCTCTATCAAGATAGATAATTTGATTCAAGAAATTACACAAGAATATGATATAACTACGATTGTCGTTTCCCATGATATGAATTCCGTGATGGAAATAGGAGAATATATCATGTTTTTACACCAAGGCGAGAAAAAATGGGAGGGCAGTAATGATAATCTCTTTGACGCTAACGTATCCGAACTGAACGAATTTTTATTTTCAAACAAACTCATGAGGAGATTTAGGAACGAACCTTTTTCTAATTGATTATGAGGAAATTAAATTACAAATAAATGACGAATTTGTTATCTGTTTCCATTATAGATGATGATAAATTGTACCAATTTACTATCCAAAAGACTATTGAGAAAACAGGACTAACCCAACAAGTGTTGTCTTTTTATGATGGTCTATCCGCGCTGAATTTTCTTAGAAAT
>JALOMS010000713.1 GCA_025455345.1 Thermoflexibacter sp.
AATTGGATTTTTTTAAGTATAACCTTGTTTTGTTTATGGTTTTATGCTTTTATTACAGGTCTATCTCCTTCTGTGCTAAGGGCAGTCATTATGTTTTCCATGCTTGCCTTAGCCAATACTTTTCAAAGAAATACGAATATTTATAATACGATTGCATTTTCTGCCTTCCTTATTTTGTCTTATGACCCTTATTTGCTCTTTTCTGTAAGTTTCCAACTATCTTATTTGGCAGTGCTTGGCATTATTTACTTTTATCCTAAGTTATACGGAATGTGGCACATAGAGGATACTTTTCCTACCATGCCTCTTTGGTTGTTCAAACCAATCAATTTTATTTGGTCTGTTACCTGTGTGTCTTTTGCGGCGCAGATAGGCACATTCCCCGTTGGGCTTTATTATTTTCATCAGTTCCCTGTCTATTTCCCCTTGTCCAATTTAGTAGTTATTCCATTAGCAACTATCATATTTTCAGGCGGTTTACTTATTATTATTTTAGCATGGATACCATTCGTAGGTCAAAGCATCGGTTGGTTCATAGAACGCATAGTTTGGTTCCAAAATGAAATGCTATTTCTTATTGAGCATTTGCCTAAGTCTGTGATTAACGGTATTGATATTAGCTTAGTAGAGAATTGGCTAATCTATATTTCAATTATCTTAGTCGCTATGTTATTTGCTTTTAGAAAGCTAAGTTATCTTGTTGGTGCTTTTGTGTGCATTTTTGTAATTTTTGTAGTTCAGATGCAAGAATACATCGAACAGAGGAATCAATCCTTACTTTATATTTTTAATTCAGGTAAAAAACTGAATATTAACCTGTTGGAGGGAGTAAGTAATACACTCATAGCAGATTCATCTTTACTCTATAATGACAGTCAAATACGAAACCTATTTTATAATTATTGGGCAAACAAAGGGGTAGCCCCTGAACAAGTCAAATACCTCAATATAAATGACTTAGGAGATAGTAACTTTTTGCCAATTTATCAAGAAGAAGGATTGATATTATTCATCTACAAAGGGAAAAGTATTCTTTGGCTAAAAACAAAGATAGCCAATCATCTTCCATCTGCGGATTACCTGCTAATCTCTAATAATGCAGTTAGGAATTTGGAAAAATTAGATTTTTCCAAGTTCAAGGAAATTATTGTAGATGCCAGTAACTCCTATTACAATAGTCAAAAACTTAGCTTGCAAGCACAGAAATTAGGTATAAACCTTTATGCTATTCACGAGAAAGGTGCTTTTATCCGTAATTGGTAGTAAACCTAATTATTATTCTATGACTAATTTTTTCCTTTGTGCTTGTCCTGTTTTTGTATTTTGAATGAGAATAAAATAAATACCTTTGGCGACTGAGTCTTGAGTTTTTAAGTCAATTACATTGCCTTGATAGGTGAAATTTTCATTGAATATTTTTCTTCCTAAAGCATCTATCACCTTGATATTGAGGACTTCTCCTACTTGTGCGGAGATTAAGATACGTACATCTATATTTTGAGCAGGATTAGGGAATACTTCAAAGAATACGCCATCACCCTCAAAATATAGAGGTATAATCTTTGAATAATTCACTTTGCCATCTAAATCTACTTGACGCAAGCGGTAATAATTTAATCCCTTATATGGCTCTCTATCAATGAGCTGATAGTTATTCCTTTGGATAGAAGTTCCTTTTCCATTCACCTTACCGATGGAAAAGAAATTTTTTCCATCTATGCTTTTCTGCACCTCAAAATAGTCGTTTCCTCTTTCCCAGATAGTTTCCCATGTCAGTAATACAGAAGTTTCTTGGGCAATCGCTTCAAAATATGTTAATTCTATGGGAAGAATCACTGAAGGAGAAATGAGAGTAATATCTGAAAAATTAGAAAAACCACTTCTCTTAATAGTAGTAATCTGGGTGCTTCCCCCAAAGCTATAAGAGCCTGCTCCAGTTGGACTTTTGGCAAAATTGATAGGTGCGCCAGGGCAGAAAATACTTACAGGAAACAGATTAATACCAAATATACCCATATTGGGTTGCATATCGGGAGTCATCTGCCAGTATCCATTGGTACACAGGCTATTATAGGTAATGCTATTTTCCGTCAGATTTACACTTCCGGGCGCATCGTTAGGATTAAAATAGCCTAAAATATTTGACGTGTTTAGTAATGCTGAAGTAATATCTATGTCAATGAGTTGATAACGTGTAGCATCGCCTATGGGATATTTGTAGCTGGAAGCTCCTGTGATGGAGCGGCGCAACTGCCCCCAAACCCAACCACTATTATTATAACCCAATGAATTATAGTTAATTACGGAAGATGTTGGATTTGAGTTGGTTACATTTACCTCGAATGTGGTAGGGCTTGCTCCTGTTTTCAATCTTCCTGCGGTAAGGTCTAAGAATCCATTATTACTTACTCTAAGGCTCTTATTCCCTAAAACCGCCAATCCATTAGTTGTTCTATTCATCACAACTTCTTGAAAATCCTCAAATCCGTCTGCGTCAATGTCTGTAAACTTTAACGTTCCTGTGAGGCTATTTTTTCCAAAAATAGTTAGTTTAGAAGTCATTGAACCTGTGATAGTTCCATTATTTTCTGCTAAATCTCCTTCCAAAGTTAATTTGTTTCCATTAATCGCTAACCAACTTCCAGTACCAAGCGCAACTCCCTGAATCTCCAATGAGCCTAAGTCTGTAGCCGCATCTCCAACGAAGATATTATGTGTTCCTGTAATAGTTGTATTACCGCTAAAATTGTCATCTTTGGTTAGATTGTTACTTGCT
>JALOMS010000714.1 GCA_025455345.1 Thermoflexibacter sp.
AAAATCTATGAGCTATTTAGGTCATCAAATTACTATTTTATTGATTTTCTTTTCCTTGCTGATTCCTTCTATCTTTTTACCTAATCTGCTGTCTATCAATATAGTAATAGCGGCAGTAATTGCTATCAAAGAGGTGTGGAGAAGATGGAAAATCGTACTTTGTATGAGCTAATAAACACAAAAGAGCAAGGTTTTATACAACCCCGCTCTTTTATGCTTTATTTTCTCTTATTTAGTGCTTGCTAATTTTATTTCTAAAAATAATTTCTAAGATTATACTGACTCTATTGCTAATCTATCAAATTTCTCTTTATTTTTCAAATAGTTACTATTTTCTAATAAGCAGATACTCTATCTAATTATTTGATAATCATGTAATATACAGTATTTCCTCTTTCCATTAACTTTTCAGCACCTTCGGGCAATTGGGAGTCATGAACTTTGTGGTCTGACAAGTTTGCCTCCAACACAATTTTTCCTGCCGCATCTATGACGATGACTTTCTCAAGTTTGCTTTCCAAAGCTTTCAAAGGATTTTCATACTTTTTTTGGTAGTAAGTATTGATTTCCTCTATAAATTTTACTTCTTCTTTTGAAAAGTTAGCTTCTACTTTTTTAGTAGCTTCTTTGACTACTTTCGTAGGATTCACATTTTTGGCTAAGGTTTCAGAAGAACTTTGGGCTAATAAGTTATTTACCAAAGCAAAAACAAATAAGGCGAATAAAACGATTGACTTTTTCATTTGATTTAAAAATTTAAGTTTAAGTTTTGACCGCGTGGTCTGTTTTATAAATTAATTTGAATATGCAATCTTATAATCTAAGTTTGTGCCAATATTTTTAAATGCTTGTTTATTAGATATTTAAGAACAGATTTGTCTCTCTTTGTCTTGCCAAAGATGTTCGTTTTCAATCTATTTGATGTCCGCTTTTGATACGCTTTGTATGATATTTTGACTTATCGTGAGGCTATGCAGGCGTGTTTTTATGCTACCAACTATGATAGGGAGGAATGTGGAAAAATTTTCCACATTCCTATTTTTGTTAATCTCTTAAAGGTGTATCAATTGAGAAAAGTATCATGCAGTAAATATTTTTTAAGAAGAAATAAAGTATTCAAAAAGCCATGTACAAAAATATTGATGTATAAATTCTTGTAATATAAATACAAAAAACCAAAAAATAATCCACCTATACCTACATTTATCATTCCTCCCAATCCTTGATATGAATGAATTGTAACAAAGGCAAATGTAGAAATAATTAAAGCTATGGCATTGGTGAGGTAAGTCTTTTTTAATGTATTAAGAATCATATTAATCATGTATCCTCTAAAAATTATTTCCTCGCTTGGCGCAATCAAAACCCAATTCTTAATCATTAAAATCGATGTTTCTTTTAAATTATTTTGTAAATAATTGAAAGCATTAGTGTTGGCATATAGAGAAAAGACATCTAATATTGGATATACAGCTATTAGGGAAAATAAAGAGTAAGCAAATGCAAGAAAAAGAGAAAAGAAGCAAGTACGATAAGATAATAATTGAATATTCAAACAAAGAAAATCGAGTATATTTTCTTTGTTTATTTTGAGTAGTATGAAAATGAGGGCAAGAAGCGCACAAAGATAATATTCCATTATAAAATCTTACACGTTTAAATGATTATCCTAATTGGAAATCAAACAATCAATTGTCCAAAAATCAGCCATTATGAGTATAAAATCAAGCTCCTATCCTTACCTCGGCAAGGCTTCATTGTATCGTCTTACTAAGTTTTGCATTGCCATTTCAAAGGCTTTTTCCAAAGAAAGGGATTTTGGGTCAAATTCCTTGATGATTTCTTCGTTTTCATCGGGATACGGCAAGGCAGAGCCTATTTGTTGGTAGGAAACTGTGCCTGTATTATAATCAAAAATAGCTCTCAAGTAATCAGAAGCATACACGCTCCACGCCAGTCCATTTTGCAATACGTGATGTATGTCTATGGTGATTTTACCTTTGTCATTTTTTTCATCTTTTATCCGAACCAGCGTATTATAAATCAAGCCACTTTCTCCTTTGCGAATTGCCAAATTGTCATCTCCAACATTGAAAAAGCCTCTGCGGAGTTCGTAGTTGTACTTTTCATTTCTGAAAACTATATCACCTTCAAAGGTTTCTAATTTGACCTTTTTATCTTCATTTTCAGGATATTGGAATAGCTTATCAAATCGCATGATAAAATGATTGACTGCTATTTTTACGCCATCTGCGAAGGTTAGTTTGGAAGGAGTGAACTTATACACTACTGATTTTTCATCAACAGGAGAAGCATATTCGTTTTGCATTTGCGTACCGAAAAGTGTATATTTCACGCTACCGTCAGTCCAATAAAAACTTGTTTCCAAAAAATTAGTGCGAGATACTGCCCAAGAATAGTCAAAGGGTTTAGCGGCTTGGATTCGCACATTTGCTAACTTGTCATTTCCTGAAATGGTATAAACATCAGTGCTAAATATCTTCACCGAAGCGGCAAGGGTAGCACTATGCTCGTCTGTAACTGTGCCTATGTACATTAGCCATTTCCCTTTTTCCTTCTCATCTGCCTCCAATTTGTAAAAATAATAACGATTCCGAAAACTGAAGGTATTAATAATATTGGTAGGAATACTCGTAGTTACTGTATTTGCCTTTGTCTTGTTTTTGGGTTTTGTTTGAGAAAAACAAGGCAATATGCTCACTAAACAAATGAAAAAATAACAAAAATGTTTTTTCATACTTTTGATAAAATTTAT
>JALOMS010000715.1 GCA_025455345.1 Thermoflexibacter sp.
AGCAAACCATTGCGGCTACTGGATTAGTGCCTTGAATATTGGAATTATCAAAACACTCGATATGGTCTGGTCGCCTGATTAGATTTAAGTCTTTCTGTAACTGCTCTAAAATGCGTTTATTGGCAGAATTGTCTTTTTGTTCTATTTCCTTATTGATGCGTTCTTTCTTCTTGAATAGGGCATTTTTATAGGATAGTTCTACTAATTTTCTCAAATCTCCAATCTTAGGGACATTAATATCTAAACCCTCTATTTGTAGTTCTACATTAGTAATTATCTTATTATTATGACTTTGGTATTTGTTGCGAAAATCCAAAATTACATAAGCAAGAATCTCACTATCAGTTTCTTCTAATTTTTTTTTGATGGTAATGGTCTGTGTTTGTATGATAGTGCCATTTTGAATGTGTAGATAATTTACATAAGCGGCTTTTTCATCAGAAGTAATGCCAAAAACATCTACATCGGAAATATTAGGATTGGCTACCAAAGATTTTGCTTGGAATCTTTCCAAATACTCTAATTTTTCTTTATAGGTTTGGGCTTCTTCAAACTTCCAATTTGCAGAAGCATCTTGCATTTTTTGCTTAAAATAATTCGTAGCTATACTCGTTTTGCCTTTTAGTACATTGATTACCTGTTCTATATCTTTTTGATAGTCTTCTGGTGTTTGCAAACCTTCACACCCGCCTTTACAATTTTTGATATGGTATTCCAGACAGACTTTAAATTTTTTCTTCTTGATGTTTTCTTTGGTAAGTGCAAGACTACAAGAACGAATCGTATATAATTTTTTAATCAGTTCGAGCAGGGTATTCATTGCCTTTACACTTGCATAAGGTCCAAAATAAGTTGCTTCCTTATAATCATGCCTACGTGTAGGAAAGACACGGGGGAACGGCTCGTCAGTTATACAAATAAAAGGATAGGTTTTATCATCTTTTAATAAGATGTTATACTTGGGTTGATTTGCCTTTATCAAGTTGTTTTCTAAAAGGAAGGCATCAAACTCTGAATTGACCACTGTATATTCTATACGGCGAACTTCACTCACTAATCTCTGTGTTTTTCTGCTCAAGTTTGCTTTGTTTGCAAAATAACTGCTTACTCTATTTTTAAGATTTTTTGCCTTCCCCACATAAATAATTACGTCTTGGGAATCAAAAAACTTGTAAATTCCTGCTTCTGTGGGTAAGATTTTGAGGGTTTGACTAATGTATATCTGATAATTGAGGTCTTCCATGAGTAAGACAAATTAAAAAAATCTTGAACATTTGACAAGCCAAATATACAAGATTTTTGTAGGAAAAATACTTATTGCGGATACTCTATTAAAACAAATGATATTTTTACCCAAATCTTCTGTCTTTTAATAGAATGACTTGGTATGTAAATGTTATTTTTTATTACCACAAAGTCCTAATTTCCAAGATTGTACTCCATTTTTCCGTGCTTCATTGGGACTGCGATAGGATATGCCATCACAGCCACATACGTATCCTGAAGACATAGAATTGGTAATAGGTGATGTATTATTTTTATCTATACAAGGGATTTTTTGCTCTAATTCTTTAATGTCAGCTTCTGCATTTTTTAGCTTGGCTGTACGAGTGCAGAGGTTGGTATAATACACGCCGTTCATTACTTTTTTGGCATAGAAAAGATAAGATTCGTTTTGAAAAAATATCCAATCACAGGAATTATAGCCTAACTTGACAACGATAGAAAAATTGTCCAAGATTTCACCTTTCCAATATTGAATAATTTGTACTGTGGTCATATCTCCCGCAAATCCCGTTATTTTCCCTACAAATACGGCATCTGCTTTCGCAAAGGCTTCTTCTACACTGTACTGTTCATTAGGGGGGCAAGAACACGGCACATAGCGGTCATTGTCATAAGTACCTTGTTCTATTTTCCCTGTTACAGAGATAGTTACACCTTGTCCGTGTCGTTTATTATCTTTCCAAGAGCCAATGTACTTGGTCTTATTTGCCCAGATGAAAGTTCCTTTTCCATTCGCCATATCATTTTCCCATTGCCCCGAATATTCGCTCCCATCTTTCATTTTGAGGATACCATCTCCATGTTTTAAGTTATTTTTGAATTGCCCTTGGTAAGTATCACCATTAGTCCATGTGAAAGTGCCAAAGCCTTCTCTTTTCCCATTTCTCCAGTAGCCCGCATATTTAGTTCCATCAACTAAGGTCAGTGTCCCATAGCCTTCCATCACATCATTTTCCCAATATCCCACATATTTAGTTCCATCTCCCCAAGTAAAAGTTCCTCTTCCTGACCTCTTTCCATCTTTATATGTTCCCTTGTATTTGGCACCCTCTTGAGATAGGTTTAAGTCTTGGGCATAAAGAAAATTGCATATACACAAAAGCCCTATTACTAAAATACTCTTAGTCATATTAAATTAGTTTTCAATGATTTGGAATAAATTTTAATTTGAAAAGCAATGAATATAAGTAGTTATGAATTATTAGTTATAAATTATGAATTAATACAAAATAATAATAATCAATTACTTAATTAATATTTATCGTATGAACTAATTTTGCATAGTTACTTAAGTAATTGTGCAAAAATAAACGTTTTTTGTATTCAGTTCCGTTAGGAACTTGCGTTTTGTAAAACGAACAGATAATGCTTGTATGTAAAGCCTCATGGAGGCGTAACTTACTAACTTAGAAGGTATTAGTTTCGTCCCTATGGGACTTCATAATTAAGTGTTATTTATCTTTTTACAAAACTGTCGCCTCTACGA
>JALOMS010000716.1 GCA_025455345.1 Thermoflexibacter sp.
GGCAAAAATACAAGAATTGGAAAGTAAAAAATCAGTGGTGGAGAGTGATGGCAAAATGCAATATGTCAAGCAATACCAACAACAAATAGATAGTTTGCAAAACGTAATCAAAGAATTGAGATAGATGAATACATACGAAAGCATTTCAATAATCCAGACGCTGTTTGGATTATTGGAAAACCCAATTAGCGCGACACTGTCGCACAAATTAAAAACACAATACCAACTCTATTTACCTACGGAAAACGAACTAAAAGTATGAATGCAAAAATTGGACTTATGAAAACCTTAGTTTACACCCTGCTTTTTTGCCTTTGGGCAATGAACACAGTAGCACAAAGCTGTGATGAAAAAGTGTATAATAGCTACCTCCAAGAGGCAAAGGCTTTTTTTGACAAAAAACAATACTTAGAGGCGGTCAATGCGTATAGTTCTGCTTTGGCGATATGCCCCAAAGAGGCGGTTTTTGTGAAAGCAAAACTCAAAGAGGTATTTGTGGAAATAAACCAACTGAAAGAAAAAGCGGTAAAAGCAGAGAATGCCACTAAAATAGCCCTTACTGAAACCGAAAAGCAAAAGAAAATCGCAGATGAAAACCTACAAAAAGCCAACAAACTCATCAATGCCTTTTATTTTGCTTACAATAGATTTGCTTTGGCTTTTAAAGATGATAAATTTTATTTTATAGACAAGAATGGTGATAAAGTAGAAAAACTTGGGGAATGGGATAAGGCAGAGCAGTTTGAATCTATTGAGGAGTTTAAGCATACTAATATAGGCGAATCTGCAAAAGTATGGAGAAATAGCAAAGAATATTATTTAGATACTTTGGGAAACACCTATCAAATAGCTTATAAGACAGGAGAACTCAATCCAGAAGTTAAAGTATTAGATTTACACAGTAAAGGTTTAGACTCTTTACCAAATGAAATTTTAGAAAATACTCAATTAAATATACTAATCTTGCACAATAATGGTTTAAAAAAAATATCTACTCAAATTGAGAAACTGAAAAATTTGACACATTTGGATTTAAGAGGTAACAAATTAATAGTTTTACCTTCCGAAATAGGAGAATTAAAAAATCTTGTAAATTTATATTTAAACGGAAACAATTTACTTTTTCTACCTCGTTCAATTGGATATCTAAAAAATCTAAAAAATTTAGATATAAAAGATAATCGGCAACTACAAGCTTTACCTTCCAAAATAGGAGAATTAAAAGATTTAATAAAATTAGATTTAAAATTAAATGGCTTAACAAAATTACCTCCTGAAATAAGAGAGTTAAAAAATTTGCTATACTTGGATTTGAGTGTTCATGAAATGAAGGTCTTTCCTTTTCAGATATTAGACTTAAAAAACTTAAAGTTTTTATATTTGCAAAAGAATAGATTAATAATTTTACCTCCTGAGATAGGAGTATTGAAAAATTTAACCGAGTTAGATTTAGGAACTAATTTGCTTGGTACTTTACCTATCCAAATAGGAGAATTGAAGAATTTGACTAAGTTGAATTTATTTGAAAATCGACTCCATATTTTACCTGCTCAAATCGGGGAATTGAAAAGTTTGACTTACTTAAATTTATCTTATAATAAATTGTCCAGTGTTCCCCCACAAATAGGCGAACTCAAAAATTTGACAAAATTGGATTTAAGTGGTAATCCTATTCCAAAAGAAGAACAAGAAAAAATCCGCAAACTACTGCCGAATTGTGAGGTGGAGTTTTAGGTAGTTAAAAGAGAACGATAGTCAAGGTCTGTGGCTATCGCCTTCGACCATTGACTACGTTTTTACCTTGTCAATGGTCGGGCGAAGCAAAGACCTTGACAATGGTAAAAAGGTAAAAGAAAAAAATGGAACTTTGAGGCATTTTTAGGTGTAAAAAGAGTACATTTGAATCTCAAAAAAATCAGAAATATGGTCAATATAAACACAACAGTTCAATTTGTTTTGGATTTTAAAACCTTACTTAGCTTAGTTTTACAGCTCTCCAAAGAACATAGAGAGCTGTTAGTGAGTATTTTGCAACAGCAAAAGCAGTTAGAAAGTCATTCAGAAGAGCCTTTGAAAATACCACAAACCAATGAAAAGGCGAAAGACATGACTGATATGCTTTCTGACACAGAACTCTTGCAACTTATCAAACAATTGGGCTAAAAATGTACCTATTAGATACAAATATCTTGGTTTTAGCAATTAGGAATTCTACTATTTGGCAACAAATACAAGAGGATTTATTCCTACGTTTTGGCAATACCCTCATTTCTATTGTCAGCGAGGGTGAATTATATTCCTTAGCCGACCAGTTTGGGTGGGGAACTCCCAAGTGGCAAAATATCCAATCCTTATTGCAAAAAGTAACGATTGTTCCCATAGACACCCCTACCTTAGTACAGGCTTATCGTGAAATAGATACATATAGCCAAGGCAAGCACCTTACTTTGGCAAATCAAGAAGGATTTAGCGCAAAAAATATGGGTAAGAATGATTTGTGGATTGCTGCAACTGCAACCACTACTGGTGCAACTTTGATTAGTACAGATAATGATTTTGCACATTTAGACAAAGTGTTTTTTGACTTTATGCTCGTTAAAATCTGATTTCTGTAACCATTTAAAAAATCCGCAAAGTTTCCTTATTACGAGGTGGAATTTTAGGGAGCAATTCACTCACAGCGTTTTCAACGACTGTGAGGGATTTAGGAAAACCCTGTGGTTTGTAGATATTCAAGAAAATTAGCAGAAATCAAACAAAAATTGTAAATTTGTCAGATACTTTCTTTGAAAGAGGAACAATTAGCGCAGATAGAGGCGTGGTTTGCCAATATTTTGCCTGCGCCAGAGGCTTTGCCTTCTTTTGTCAAGCCCTTGCAAAAAAATATGACGGTAGAATCATTAAAAATAGCTCAAAACTATACAGGTTTTGATTATACTCATTTTTCTAACCTAAGTCAAGCATTTGATACAGAGGAAAATACAGAAGACTTATTAGCAATGCTTTAACTTAACTTTTTATGAATTATCTTTTAGATACCAATATCGTTCTGCTAAGTGTGCGTGAGGAACAATTTCGCCAAGCGATTTATCAGAAATACTTAAAAAGTGGAAATCTGCCTATCATTTCAGTAGTAAGCATAGGAGAACTGCGCTCTTTGGCACTGCGAAATGGTTGGGGGGAGCAAAAGTGGAAAAGTTAGCAGAAATTTTGGATACTTTTCTCATTGCAGATATTCATTCCGAAGATGTCATACAACGCTATGCTGAAATAGACGCATTCAGTCAAGGTAAATTACCTAATCAAAAAGTTACTTTTTCTGCCAAAAACATGGGCAAAAATGACTTGTGGATAGCAGCAACTGCTGCTGTCTTGTCTGCCACCTTGCTCACTACTGACCATGATTTCTCACACCTACAAGACCATTTTTTACAAATAGAAAGAATAAACCACTAAGTCGAGGTAGAACAAAAAAATCTGTAAGCTACTGCTGCAGTGTAAGGTAGAGTTTTAGGTAGCAATCCCTCACAGCGTTTTCAACGACTGTGAGGGA
>JALOMS010000113.1 GCA_025455345.1 Thermoflexibacter sp.
TATTCTATCTATGTCTTTTCATATCACTTGTTATATTTTGATAGGGCATCGTTTTGGCTTTTTGGCTTCCTTGCGTCTTCCTTTTACCAAGTTTTGTATTAATAACAGTCTTATTCCCATATTTTTTACAATAATTTATGTATATAATCTCATTCAATATCAAAACAAATATGGGTATGGCGAACTTTGGACAAAGCTACTTGGCTTAGTCATCGGTTTAGCTACTATGTTAGTCGTATTTTTGATTTATTTTCACTATACCAACAAAGATATTTTCAAACACTTAGCCGAGAATGTAGATAAAAGGCTCAAACGCAACAAGATAAATCGCTTTTTAGTCATGCAACGATTGGCGAATACCCAAACTAATCGCATTATTGTCAAATCTTATTTTCAGCTACCCTTTTCTTTGAAACGGATTCGCTATGATTATACCTATAATAGGGAAGATATTTTGAAAATATTTGACCAAAATCAGTTAAATGCGCTTGTAATTCAGGCAGTTTCCTTTGCTTTTTTAGTTTTATTGGGTATTTTCCGCGATGTAGAATATATGCAAATCCCTGCGGCAGCGAGTGGTATGATTTTGATTTCTGTACTGATGATGCTCACAGGCGCAATCACCTATTGGTTCAGGGGGTGGTCTGGCTTTGTAGTTGTGATTATTGTCCTAATCTTGAATACCAGCTTACTCAGAGTGGGCAAGCAAAAACCTTATAATCAGGCTTTTGGCTTAGATTATGATAAAAAGGCAGAATATTCTCTTGAGAGGATACAAGCACTTAGCAATGAGGAGGATTTCTTAGCAGATTTTCGCGCTACGACCCAAATATTAGAAAACTGGAAAAATAAATTTTCTGATGGGAAAGACACAACAGCTAAAAAGCCCAAGATGATATTTATTTGTAGTAGTGGCGGAGGACAAAGAGCATCGGTTTGGACTATGCGCTGTTTGCAGGTATTGGATAGTGCTTTTGATGGTCAAATCATGAAAAATACCATGCTCATGACAGGAGCATCAGGCGGAATGATAGGAGCGGCTTATTTTAGAGAATTATACTTACAAAAACAAAAACAGAAAGCTATTAACCTCAACGAAAAGAACTACTTAGATAATATAGCCAAAGATAGGCTGAACCCGCTTATTTTTGCTTTGCTTACAGGAGATTTGGGATTCAAGTTTCAACAAGTGAGCTATGGACAGAAATCTTATTTCAAAGATAGAAGTTATTTTTTTGAGAGGAAAATCATTAAAGATACAGAAAATGTATTGGACAAACGAGTGATAGACTATTACTTGCCAGAGTATAAAGCGCAGATTCCCATGATGATAGTTTCTCCTTGTATCATCAATGATGGGCGCAAACTCTTTATTTCTTCTCAAGATATTTCTTACATGACTTCTGATGAGGCTCTCGAACAAAAGTATATTTCAACCAAAATCAAGGGCATAGAGTTTAGAAGATTTTTCAAAGAGCAAGACGCAGATAGTCTGCATTTTGTAACTGCACTACGCATGAACGCAACTTTCCCTTATATCACGCCTAATGTGTTATTACCTTCTGCGCCTCTGATGGAAGTAATGGATGCTGGGCTGTTGGACAATTTCGGTTTGGACAATGCCATTCGGTTTTTATATGTTTTTAGAGATTGGATAAGCGAGCATACCTCTGGCGTTATTTTTATTTCTATTAGAGATTCTCAAAAAGAAATAGAACCCAAACACAATGAGCGAACTTTTCTCAATTACCTATTTAGCCCTTTAGAAGATGTCATAGGAAATATGACTCGCATTCAAAGTATTAGAAATGAAAATGATTTAGAATATGCCAAAAGTTGGTTTATGGGCAATATCAACCTGATAGAGTTACAATACCAAGAAGGGTTGATTGCTACTGAAAAAAATAGCAATAATCTTCCACCTTCTGCCCAGCCTGCCTCTCTTAGCTGGAGGCTAACTGCCAAAGAAAAAGAAGGTATTAATCAAATGATTTATTGTGATTTTAATAAGGCATCTATGGAAAAATTGAGGCAACTTTTGTATGAATAAGTGATTGTGAGTTGTGAGTTATGAGTTGTGAGTTATGAGTTATGAGTTGTGAGTTATGAGTTGTGAGTTATGAGTTATGAGTTGTGAGTTATGAGTTGTGAGTTATTTTTTATCTAAATTTATTAGGACTTTTGCTTATCACGTGATAAGCTGATTTTCAATCCTTCATGTGTTGAACCCGCAGTGGAACTGCCACAGTGGAACTGCCGCAGTGGAACTGATGAAGGGCTAAGCGAAAGTCCTACTTATAAAAACTAATCAATGAAGTGTATTTAAGCTAAAAATATACTTGCCAATCGGAAACCGATAATATCTAAGCGGAGTCCTGCGACGTAGGTATCGCGATTTACCAATCTACAACATCTCACCCCATCTCGCCAGCTACCTCCTCTATTGACTTTATTAGAAGACGAAGACATACGTTCTTTATTGAGAATGAACGAATTATCCAGACTAATTATTTGTCCATTTATGCACAGAGGATTAGCTATTTTTTCAGGGGTTTTCAAAAAAGCATTGCTATCAAAATCGTCTTCGCACCATTCCCATACATTGCCATTGAGGTCATAAATCCCTAAGTCATTGGGTTTTTTTAAGCCTACTTCCTTGCTTTGGTTGGGACTGTTCTCATCATACCAACCTACGGCATTGAGTTCGTTACTTCCCGCATACTCGAGATTAGCTGTTCCCCTATCACTTGCCGCATATTCCCACTCTGCTTCGGTAGGCAAGCGAAAAAGTATTTGATGTTTTTTGACTTCTTCTAATTCATTTAATTGGCTAATAAATGCCTGACAATCATTCCAATTGACCTGTTCCACGGGGCGATTAGCTCCTTGGTAAAGAGAAGGATTATGACCCATGATGTTTTTGTAGAAAGCCTGTGTTACGGGGAACTTGCCAATCCAAAAATCGGATAAATAGATGATAGGATGGTTCTTTTCTCTACCTATTTGGTAGTGTCCCCCAGCAACTTTTATCATTTCTATGACCTCTCCCTCTATGCTAAGACTGTAATTCTGAGTGATTGGGTTTTGGGTGAACATGGTGGTGGCGTATTAATTTTTTACTACTGATTTGCAAATAAATGATTTTTTATGTGTATCGATGAATTTCAAATGTAAAATAACGATATTTATACATTATTCGACAGGAATTTGTTAAATACTTGATGGTTTTTATTTATATGGAAAACTAAACCCAATAAAATGATGATGAATGATACAAATATCAAAAGTGATTTGCCTTTTGATGAAAAACACTTTGAAAAACTCAAAAAAGAAGGCATACAACTACCCATAGATGAAGTTTTTAAGAAAATTCATCAAGAAAATCACTGGGGAGATGGAGAATCAGTATCAGGGCAGGGTTCTAATGCCGAGCAGACAGCTACTATATCGCTAAGGATTCCTGAATTGCTCAAAGAGCTAAAAATACAGCGATTATTAGATGCTCCCTGTGGAGATTTTGGTTGGATTAGCAAGATAGATTTGCCTATCAAACAGTATATAGGCGCAGACATCGTTCCAGAAGTCATTGCCAAACACCAAGAGAGAGTAACCAAGCAAATAAATACAGAAGAAATAAAAGCTAACAAACTAACAGATTACAGGTTTGTAGTATTGGATATTACGCAAGATGAGTTACCCGAAGCTGATTTGATGCTTTGCAGAGATTGCCTTGTCCACTTGTCTTTTGACGATATTAGGCGTTTTGTCCAAAATCTAAAGAAAAGTAATATTAAATACTTATTAACAACTACTTTCCCAGAAAGGATTGTCAATCAAGATATTGCGACGGGTGATTGGCGCACTTTGAATTTGCAAATTGCTCCTTTTAGTTTTCCTGTTCCTCTAATGACAATCAATGAAAACTGCACAGAAGGCAATGGGAATTATGCGGATAAGAGCTTAGCAGTGTGGCACGTAGCAGATATTACTATTTTTTGATAATAATGAATATTCATATTACAGACCAAGATTTATTTGAAAATTTGCAAGCGGCGGCTCTCTGTCGTCTGGAAATAGGTAGCAAGTTATATGGGCTTGCTCATGCGGAAAGCGATACAGATTATCTCTATATTTTACCCCGTACTATTGATGAGGGTGAGAGTTTTTTATCTTCGCATCACCAAATCCAATACAAAGATACTGATAAAGCGATTGACCACAATTTTACCAATTTGTATGCTTTTATCACTAATTGCTTAAGCGGGGATAATACCATTAATTTTGAATGTTTGCATAGCCCACAGCTACATGCGAGTCCTTTACATTTTTTAGGGGAACTTGCGCCTTATTTTCGCAATTATCATGTTATTAGGGCTTATCTCGGCTTTTGTGATAGGGATATTAGGCACTATAATAGACATAAATCTCTGAAAGACAAGGCATCTGCTATTATTCATATCCAAAGAGGCTACTTGTTTGCCCAAGCTATTTTTGAGGACAAGTTTGAACTTTTGCTCCCAGAACTCATCACATACGCCAAGACAGTGCGCCAAGCATACGAAATGAAGGACTATCAAGTTTATGAATTGATGCTACCTACTATCCAACAAGAAGTAAAAAATTTTAGACAAAATAAGGTAAATAAAGCCTTAGAGAGCAAACAATTAGCAAAAAATATGCTTCCTCACTATCAGGCTTTATTAGATGAAAAGTTACAAGTTTTTGTAAAATCTGACTTTTATAGGACACGACAAGCGAAGATTTCTGCGATAAATGCCCAAAAGTTACTTCATATCTACTATCATGCCTACGAATATTGGGTAGATTATACCTAAAAAAAGCGATTCTACACTGCTATTGGGAGTGGTGTAGAATCGCAAAAAATAGTTGGCATTTTAGCCTTAACGAACCCTAATAAATACTCGTCTTGGAGATGAAATATTAGCCGTTGCACCTGTGGAGCCAACTAAGCCCAAACCGTTGGTACTGACCACATCTAAATCCAAAATGATATTTGTTCCTGACGCTAATTGAGGTACAGTATATTCTATCATTAGAGTATCCAAGCCCTTAACTCTTGAAAATGATGGTTGGTAGGGAACGGTGCGTAATGTGGTGCGTGCCGCTGTGCCTACTGTTTGATAGACCATCACCTCTTTGATTGGGTCTATGCAATAATACTGCAACTCTGTTTGGAGTGTATATCCTGCGGGCAAGATTTCAGGTCTTGCGCTTGTCGTTGCGTTGATAGAACGCGGGATTCTCGGATTACTGGTATTATTCGGATTGGTCAGGTTAAAATCAAAAAGTGTGTTTGTACTCACTGGGGCAAAGCCTTTGCCTGTGAGTGTAGTATTTTGTCCTACCCAATCCCACTGATTTTCTTTGTAACAACTGCTTAGTGCTACACTAAAAATAATGAGTGTAAACACAGAAAAATATTTGAGTTTATATTGATTCATAAAATTTCAACTTTAAGGTTTAAAACTAATTATTGATTCCACCACATAGGATTAGTCAATCCTCTTACCACTTTGCTTACTTCTGCCTGATTACGAGTAGTTTCAGAAATAGGGTAAGCCGCTCTACGTATCCAATTCCCGCGAAGTTCAGGATTTTGATTTTCAGGTAATCGTAAGTCGCGATAAATGGCTGTATTATAATTATAACGACGCATATCTACCCATGTTTCTGGGTGTAAAACTAAGGTGATGTATTTTTCTTTCATTATATCAGTCAATCTCAACGCACTCGCACCCACCGCTACGGCAGGATTTGCCAAATAAGCATCGCGCTCAGTAGCTGGAACAGAGAGTTTTTCCATATTCGCTCTAATTCCTGCCAAATATGCGGTATATGCCTCAATAGTAGAGCCTACTGTAGTAGGAGAACCACCGTTCAACAAGAAACGAACTTCTGCTTCTATCAATTTGAGTTCGGAGAAGCCAAGCATAATGACAGGTGCAGTAGGCGTACAGTAGTAATTAGTTGCGGCAAATGCGGCTGTTCCTCCTTGGTTAGTTCCATTGATTTTACCTGTAAAGTTAGCATTGTTACCACGACTTGCGATAATAGGTAAGCGCGGGTCGAAGTAAGCGTAGAGCGTACCGTTCATCATATCTACCAACTGACGCGCAAAAGAAATAGTAAAATTACCTGTATTGTTGGTCAATACGGGTCTTATGTGCCAAGGATTACGGTTTTTGTCATTATAAACTAATTGGAAATCTTCAGAATTATTGATGAAAG
Source organism: Thermoflexibacter sp. (assembly GCA_025455345.1). Classification (GTDB taxonomy): domain Bacteria; phylum Bacteroidota; class Bacteroidia; order Cytophagales; family Thermoflexibacteraceae; genus Thermoflexibacter. The sequence goes on from JALOMS010000113.1 coordinate 6,250, forward strand.
AATTGGCTACTAAGCTAAGTATCTGATTAAGATTAGCGGGAGTCCTACGAGCGGTATGTAATAAATAGCGTGCTTTGTAGGCATTTGCCGCTTTAATCCATCTGGAGCGATTTCCCGCATAAATCAAGTCATCTGCCGCAGGAGTAAATGCAGAAGTTGGTTGATTGAGGGCTGTAATGCCTTCATCAAGCAAGCGTTGGATTGCATTATAAATAGACTCCTGGCTATCAAATCGAGGATACAAATTCTCTGAACCTTGGAAAGCATCTGTGTAAGGAATATCTTCCCAAATATCTGTTGCTAATCCTAAGTTAATCGCCATCAAAATCTTCCCAATTCCTACATAGTAAGGAGCATTTTCTGACTGTGCTTGTTGAATCATCACATTGATATTGGACATTGCTCTTAGATATACTCCTGTCCAAGTCCCGTCTAATCTTGTTTCGTTGGCATGAACATCAGCCCCAGACGCAAATACGGAGGAGGTTTGTTGGGTGATTTGCGAAACCTCAAAACCTGCCGAATAATGATTGTTACTAGTAGCCTCGATGGCGGCTGGTAATAAAGCCGCAAGCGTTACCTTTTGAGGGCGAGTAGGGTCTATGTTGGTATCTCCGCCCAAATAACTTTCACACGAATTGGTCAAAAAGACCAATATCAACCCAAATATGATAGGATATATTGAAATTTTTTTCATAAAAATCTTTTCCTTGAGTTTAAAAAGTGGCATTAAGTGAAAAAGTAAAATTGCGTACAGCAGGAATGGTCTGTCCTACATATCCAAAGGCATTACTACCTGCTCCATTTTGAATAGACTCAGGGTCAAAACCCATAAATGGCGTAGATAATAATAGGTTATTTCCTGTGGCAGTAAAGCGCAGATTTTTGATAAATGTCTTGGATAGCATTCGCTCTGGAAGAGAATAGCCGATAGACACATTACGCAAGCGTACCCATGACGTTTTTTGTAATAATACGTCAGAAACCGAGGCATAACGCTGTGCAACATTATAAAAATTATCGCGGTCTAAGAAAACAGCTCTGGTATTAGGTTGCCCCGTTTCTGTTACTCCATTAAACACAAGTTCTTGATTGCGATTTTCTGTACGTATATCTACCCCATTGCGAAAGCGATTACGCATCCCTACATCATACGCATCTCCGCCTTGGCGTACCTCTACCAAGAATGAAAGCGTAATGCCCTTGTAAGTAAAAGTATTGGTAATACCCCCAAACCAATCAGGCATAGCATTACCTGCTACTTTGAGTGTATCTAAGGTAGTAAAAGGATAACCATTGTTGTCTATGAGTAATTGTCCATTGCGTCGCTTATAAGGGAAACCCCATAAATCTCCTACACGCCCACCTTCTACTATCTTATTGACAATCACATCATTTTGGAAAATGATTTCTCTAATTCCATCAGGCATCGTTTTTACTGTACCTCTAAGACGCGACCAGTTAAGTGAAGCAGACCATCTAAAATTGGTATTATCAATAATTCGTCCATTGAGGAGTAACTCAAAGCCTCTATTTTCTATTACCCCTGCATTGGCAACAAAGCTGGCGAACCCCGTCGCATTGCTGATAGGAATAGTAGTGATTTGATTGCGGCTTTCCTGCACAAAATACGTAGCGTCAAGGGTCAGGCGATTGCGTAAAAAGCCCAATTCTGTGCCTATTTCGTAGGATTGTGTGCGTTCTGGTTGCAAAGTAAGCGAGCCTGAAATTGTACTCAAACGGAAACCATTGATAGAGCCAAAAGGAAAATCTGCCGCTCCTGTAAAATAGTTTCCTACTCTATACGGGGCAGCATCTTTACCTACACTTGCGGTGGAAATGCGAAGTTTGCCTGCGTTAATAATAGGATTATCGTCTAATTTGAAGGTTTCACTAAATACCCAAGATAGGCTTACAGAAGGATAAAAGAACGAGCGATTTTCTGCGGGCAAGGTAGAAGACCAGTCGTTGCGTCCAGTCAGTCCTAAAAATAACATTCCCTTGTACTCTAAGGTCGCACTTCCAAATACACCTACCAATCGACGCAAGGAAGCTGTACGGCTTGGAAAGAAAATGGAAGTATTACTTATGTCATTAAAATTGGACAAGCTATAATTTTCTCCTCTTACTGTTACCCCCGAATTATCTATGTCTGTTACTTGATTCCCCAAGACCAAAGTGCCTCTCAAATCGTCATTGAATTGCTTGTTGAGTGTAACTAATAGATTTGAATTTATCTCTTTATAATTGTATCTTTCTTCTACAATAAACCCATTCACTTGAGAGGAAATATCTAATCCCGGAGGAGCCACACGACGACGCTCATCACTATACACGTCAGTACCTAACTGATAACGAATATTAAGCCAGTTGGTAGGGCTATAATTTAACCCAACAAATCCAACTAAACGGTTTACTTTATCAGTAAGTGTAGATACTTCGGACAAGTAGCGTGGATTGTCTATGATACCCAAAGAGTAGTTTTTCTGTGTACCATTCGGGAATTTATAATCATTTACGTCAAAGGTCGAAGAGTGATAGTTCAAAGCAGATAAAATAGATTTATCACCTCCATTTGCCCTTACACCTCCAGATTGGGTATAAGTAGCCGAACCATCTACTCGCAATTTTTCAGTAATTTTAGTAGAGCCTTTTAAGCTAAAATTCAATCGTTTCCAATCACTGCTTGGTGCTACCCCTATCTGATTGAGATGAGAAACAGATGTGTAATAAGTAGTACGCTCATTCCCGCCCGAAACGCTCAGGTTATTACTCACATTACTTCCTGTGCGCCAAATATTTTCAAAATTATCATACACGGTAGCCCCATCTGGGTACTTTGGACCGAAATCTTGGAAGCGAGTAGTGCTAACACTTTGGTCTGCATTTAAGCGGATACGCCCTTGTATGCCTTCCCTATAAATTGCTTGTCGTAGCGGAAACTTATTCACTTCATCAATTCCTACGGAAAGATTATAATTCACCACAGCACGTCCCGAAGTTCCTTTTTTAGTAGTAATAATAATTACCCCATTTGCCGCTCGTAATCCATACAAAGCAGACGCAGAAGGTCCCTTCAATACAGAAATAGATTCTATGTCATTGGGGTTCAAATCAGCAATACGGTTCGAGGCAGAAAACTGTTCGGAGCTACCCGCAATCGCATTGGAGCCTGTACTTGGTTGGGTATTGCCCGAATTAGTTTCATTACTCACAGGGATACCATCAATGACAAAAAGCGGCTGGTTATTGGCATTAGGGGACATAGAAGTAATCCCACGAATGATGATATTAGCTCCAGCACCCGGAGAGCCACTTGAGTTTTGTATCATTACGCCTGAAAGTTGCCCACGCATGGCATTTACCAGATTAGGTTCTTGGCTTTTCAAAATATCCTTGCTGGACACTTCTTGGACGGAGTACCCCAAAGACTTGCGTTCCTGCTCTATTCCAAAAGAGGTAACAACTACCTCACTGAGTTGGCGAGTATCTGCCTCTAAGGTTACATTGATAGTAGTTTGAGAACCTACTACTACTTCTCGGCTTTTATAACCAATAAAACTAAACACTAAAATAGCGTTTTCATTAGAGACGCTAATTTTATAATTTCCTTCAGCGTCACTGATAGCACCAGACGAGCTACCTTTGAGCAAGACATTTACTCCTGGTAGGGGTGAGCCATCATCTGCCGCTGTAATTTTACCTGAGATAGTACGCCCCTGCGCCAACAGATGACCTACCAAAAAACACCACAGTAAAATTGTTAGTAAGTAATGTTTTTTCATAAAAAATAATTTTGTTAAAAAATAAAGAAGAATGCAATTTAATTTAAAAAATGAGAAATGCTAAATTTTTTTAAAATTAAATCTGATGTGTTTTTTAGCCTAAGTGAAAATAATATAGGCTAAAAACTGATTTTATTCTGTTAAAATAAACAAATAAGAGAGGATTTATTAATTAAATTCTATATTTTAGGTTCTGAAATGTGTAAATATGAGAAACTTAATATTTTTATTGGCGGTATATTTTGTTAGTGATTTCCTATATGCCCAAGCCCCAAAGAACGATAGTTTAGAACAACAACTTGCCACAAGTCAGTTAGATACCCATAGAGTAAATCTACTTAACCAATTGGCGTGGAAATACATCGCCTCTAACCCTACCAAAACACTAAAATATGCAAAGGAAAGCCTCCAACTT
>JALOMS010000717.1 GCA_025455345.1 Thermoflexibacter sp.
ATTTACCACGAAGACACATAGCCACCAAGGTTTTAAAACCCACATAAAGCGCAATATATTGAATAACAATAGATTATATTTTATGTGGGTTTGTTGATTTGTTTTCGCACTTGTAATGCAAATTAGAGATTTGTAGAGAGAACGCCTTAGATACGCTACGCGAAACTCTAAGGTGAACGAGGTTACAAACCCAAAGTAAAGTAGGGCAAGATTATAAATCCTGCCCAGTATAGCATATCATAATCTACCTGCATTTTTTAACATACGATTAACAAAGTAAAGATAAATTTCAGCAGCCATAGGTGTAGGTTTAACAAACATAGATAATCTACACTCACCAATCCTAACTCCACTATTGGTTACCATAACAAAATATGTATAACTCCCAGAGGAAATATCATAGCCATTCTTGTAAAACTCTGTTCTGAAACTTGTATAGTCTTTCCTGTAAGAACTAACATCAAACATTTTATTATAAAGTTCATTCTCTCCCACAATAATAGTATCTCTTCTTGTTACCTGAACAAATTCATTGGAATTGTCTATGTAATATTCATGAAAACTATTACTGTCTTTTACAAAAATAATGAAGAAAGCATCATCAGATGAGAACAATATATAATCTTTGTCTTTGACCTGATAACTTAAGTACTCATCTACAATTATCTGTGCCTTTTTCCTGCTTTCCAATTCCTCCATAGCAAGTTGTTGAGAACAAGCCTGAAAAGAAATGGATATGAACATAAGTATAGCAAGTATTTTCATATTTCCTCTAATTAATTTTTGGAAGCGCACTTGGATTTGAAATTTTACCCCCATTTGCAGTAAGTAGATTTAAGCGTAGGGGAGTGCCGCCCAGCGTATCTGTTAATTTACAATGTAAACATATAAACATCAATGATTGGAAATCAAATAAGTAACAAGTTTTGAATCTCAAAATCATATTTTAAACAAAAGGGCAATCAATTTGGAGAGATTTATATGGCATAGGTATAAGCATAATGTAAAAAATGATTAGATTTGCGGCTTCAAAATCAAAGATACCAACAAAAATATTTGTTGGAGCAACCTATTTACACTCATTGTACGTATTAGGCAAAAACTTTTAATAAAAAAATGAAGAAATACTATTTTCACATTATTTACTTTTTAACCATGCTTCTAATGTCTTCTTGTCTAAAAACTGATGATTTTTTGCAAAATCAAGCAGAAGAAGATGAGAAAAAAATATTAGCTTATCTAAGTCAGAACAATATTAATGCGACTCGCTCTCCTACGGGCATTTACTATGTCATTACCCAACAAGGTACGGGTAAACAACCTACTTCTTTAAGTGAAATTGCTAATGTAGATATTGAAATTTCCCTCTTAGGAGGAGCAAGGATTGTGGGCGAAAAGGACTTTACATTTAGATTCCAAAATGGATTATCTATCAATGGTATAATAGAAGCGGCATCTTTGCTCAAAGCGGGTGGTAGTGGAAGGTTTTTCCTCCCTTCAGAGAGAGGATTTGGGCAAACCAGTGGGGTCATCAATGGGGTCAATGTCCCTGCCAATTCTGTACTGATGGCTGACATCAAACTTCACGCTGTACGCAATGATGAAGAGCAAAAATTAGCAGAAAATGGGCTTATTCAGCAATACCTGCTCGATAAAAAACTCATAGCTACAAGAGATACGATGGGCGTGTTTTATGTTAGACAAACAGAGGGGAGTGGGAATTTTATCCGAACTGCCAATCGAGTAACTATTAATTATAAAGGCTCATTGTTGAATGGAAAAAGCTTTGATAGTGGGACTATTTCCTTCGCAGTAGGGGCAGGAGCGGTAATTCAAGGAATGGACGTAGGTATGAGATTAATGAAAAAAGGAGAAAAAGGAATTATGATTATACCCTCACATTTGGCTTACCAAGATAGAGGCAGAGGAGAGGTAATCAGACCATTTGACCCTTTAGTTTTTGAAATGGAAGTTACTAATGTAGATTAGGATTAAAAAAAACAATTTATTATTACTTACATGAAATCAATTACTTATATTTTCTTCTTTCTTATTTCTTTTGTCGTACTCGTAGGGGCTTGTCGTACAAAAAGTGCCATAGACGCAGAAGCATTTGCCAATAGAGAAGACATTATCATCAGGCAGTATTTAGCTGAAAAAAAAATCACCGCAGAAAAACTACCTTCTGGTATGTATTACCAAAGATTGCAACAGGGCATAGGCGAAAAACCTACTGCAAGAGATACTGTATCAGTACATTATACAGGAAATATCATTTATAGCTACGTGTTTGATAGTAGTCGGCTAAGAGATACACCTTTTTCATTTACTTTGGGAGTGGGTCAGGTAATCAGGGGTTGGGACTTGGGAGTAGCAGAGATGAGAGTGGGCGAAAGAGGTATATTTTACATACCTTCTACGCTGGCATACGGTTCAAGTGGCTCACCAAGAGATAGAAATACAAACTTACAAAGTGTACCACCCAATTCTATTCTTATCTTTGACATAGAAGTCTTGGGCATCAAGAAGCTAAGGCAATAGGCTACGAATTATTCCATTAACCAACCATAAGCCTCATCTTCGTCGACAAAATGTTCATTGTCAAATGAGGCACTCTTTTTTATGCTGTCTGTAAGTTTATTAATACTCAAAACAGCAAATAAACTATCTGGGATAATCATTGCCAAATGTTGTAAACCTGCTTTGGAGGCTTGTTTTTGCCAGATTTCCTCTGTCCAGCGTTGGTCTTGGGGCGAGAACATGACTAA
>JALOMS010000718.1 GCA_025455345.1 Thermoflexibacter sp.
GTTAACCTTTATCAAATATAAATGCGAAAAAATAATTTTACTGTTTATGCCAAAGAATAATTTAGTAAATCCAATTTGAGTGCTTTTTGGTAATAAGATTGGTTATATGTATTTTTTATATGTTGGATATGTCTTTCATTATGGCAGTCGCTACCCAAAAAATTAACCATTTTATTGTCTATTAGTTTTTCAGCCAAATACTTAGCAGAAGTCGAATAATATCCATTTAAAGAGTTTATATTGATTTGTAATAGAACGCCTTTATCGTACCATTTTTTTGGTTTTTCTAAGCTATCAAATAGGTAAACATATCTTTCTGGGTGCGCCAATACAGGTCTATAGCCTTGTGATTGCATAAGAAATACCGCATAATCAAAGTGTGGGGACGCATTCATGTATGATGTTTCGAATAATAGGTATTTCTCTTTTCCAAAAGATAATAAAGGTTCTTTTTTTTCCAGTTTTTCTACCAAGCCTTCATCTAAATAGTATTCGGCGGCGGCGGATATATCTATATTGATTTGTAAGTTCTTAACAATATCATTGAGCTTGTCCAATTTGTCCAATATTACTTCGGGCGTATTTTTATAAAAATCGCTCATAATATGCGGAGTAGTTATTAGTTTCTTGTAGCCCATTTCTACAAAGGACTTAATAAGACTGATAGAATTCTCGAAGTCCTTTGCTCCATCATCTATGGCGGGGAGTAGATGAGAGTGCATATCTACTTGGAGTGTAGAAGTATATTCTTGAAAGTTTTTTTTCTTTTTAAATAAAAAAAGCATAAATAATTATTACTTTAGAGATTGATTACTAAGGTTTTCTTTCAGATTTTTCTTTAGTAAAGATTTTTTTCATTCTATCTAACAAATTAGGTGGAGGAGCATCATCATAATATCCATAATTGCTTCCATAACTTCCATATCCATATCCGTAGCCATACCCATAGCCATATCCATAACTGTAAGTTCCTGCTTTGCCTACTCCATTTAAAATAACAGATAATTTATTAAAATTATTAGCAGTAATAAGTTTGTTCAGATTGGTAATAAACATTTTCTTTGAATAAGCAGAACGAAGCACGTAAATCGGCACATCTGCCATTTTCATTACCAATAATCCGTCAGTAACTATCCCTACAGGTGGAGTATCACAAATAATCAAATCGTAAGTTTTATGCAATTCTTTAATTACTTCTTTGAATTCATTGGACATAATCAGTTCTGAAGGATTAGGAGGGTGCGGTCCAGCAGTAATGTAATGTAGGTTTTCTATTTCAGATTTTCTCACACACTCCTCTATAGATGCTTTCCCAATCAAAATATTACTCATGCCATTAAAATTTTCCGCACCAAACGCCAGATGTACTTTGGGCTTACGCAAATCTAAGTCCAAAACGACTACTTTGGATTGAGAGAGTGCAATAATACCTGCTAAGTTTACAGCGACAAAAGTTTTACCTTCGCCACTGATGGTAGATGTTACGGAAATGATGCGCCTTTGTTGTTTTTGAACCATGAAATCGAGATTAGTCCTAATAGAGCGCATAGCTTCACTTATCGAGGATTTGGGATTGATATTTACTACTAACTGCGAATTTTCCATCTTGAATTTAGCATAGTGAGGCACCATACCCAAGATAGGGGCTTTTGTAAATTTTTCTACTTCTTTGAGATTAGTAATCTTGTTGAGTAACAAATATCTAACAATAATTAATGCTACACTTAGACCCGCCGCTACTACCAAACCATATATATAAAAAGTATTTTTTACAGGATAGATAGGTAATTGTGGTATAGAAGCCTGAGACAACACTTGGAAACTTGCGACTGTTCCTGCTTCAGCGATGCCTAATTCTACGATACGGCTTAGCAAGATGTTATAATTGTTTTCATAAGAAACATAATAACGATTGAGTCTTCGCAGTTCCAAATCCATGTCCGAAGAACCATTAGGGATTTTATTTTCTAATTTTCTTATTTCTATATCTATTTGATACATTTTATCATATAGTCGGAACTTATTAAAACTCATGAGTTCTAATAGTTCTTCTCGAATTAATTCTAATTTTTTTTGCTTTTGTTGGGTAGCAAAACTGGGTTCGCGATATGAATCACTAATTCGTTTGAGGTCTTTGTCTGCTTGGTCTAATTGATTGATTTTATCATTGATGCGTGCGTCTGTGATACCTATGGCTACTGTATTTACAATTTGATAGCTTGAGTCGGCAGATAAAAAATTAGCTACATCTCTATATTTTTTTATTTCATCATTGATTTTAATTTTCTCTACATGAAAATTTTTTATACTTGCTAAGATTTCAGCCAAGGTAGGCTCAAAGTTAAGCGGGTTGCTCACTTCTCCTCTCCCTCTTTTGTAAGCGTCTATTTTTGCATCATATTCTTCTAAGCGTAACGTAAGGGTATCTAATTGCTCTTCAAGGTATTGTATTTGTTGCTTGTTAGTGAGATTTTTGTTATCTATACTTTTCTTTAGATATACTTCATTGATAGCATTCACTATTGCTGTTGCTTTGTGTTTATTGGCTTCTTTAAAGACAATATTGATGGTTCTTGCTTTTATATTGAGAGGAAATACAGACAAGTTTTGTCCAATATAGTTTTGCAAATAGCCATGACTTTGGAAAATAAAAAAATATTTGTTTTGAACATCAGGAATGATTTTTTGTATGGTACAACTAAAATTAGCATCTTTAATTCTATCTCCAAATTTATAGGTCTTACTAATCATGACATCATCT
>JALOMS010000719.1 GCA_025455345.1 Thermoflexibacter sp.
CCATCAAAGTAACTTAATCCTTCATAAATATTTTTAACTGCATGAGAATGAACAATATCCATGATAACCGCAATGCCTAACTCATGTGCTTTTTTGATGAGTGCTTTTAGTTCTTCTGGTGTACCAAAACGCGAGGAGGGCGCAAAAAAACTGGATACGTGGTAGCCAAAAGAGCCGTAATATGGGTGTTCATGGATTGCCATCATTTGGATAGCATTATAGCCCAACGCCTTGATACGTGGCAGTACATTTTCTGTAAACTCTACGTAAGTGCCCACACCTTCTTTCTCCTGCGCCATGCCTACATGACATTCATAAATTAGCAAGTTATCTTTCAGGTTATCAAGCACTTTACTTTGGTTTGCCTCATCTTCTTCCCATACAAACTCCGTTTTGGGATTCCAATGCTGTGCCGTAAAATCTTTGGTATAGTCATCTTGGACTACACGCCTGATGTACGGAGGAACACGCTCTAATTCACCTACTTGCGAGTGACAAAAGCCATCTTTCCTGCGTCTAAGCGGGTGCGAAACGCGATTCCATTCGTTGAAATCTCCAATCAAAAACAAGGCTTTGGCGGCAGGTGCCCACTCTCTATAATACCAACCTTTTTTTTCTTTGTCGTAGTTAAAACCTAAGAATAAATGACTTCCTGCAAAATCGTACAAACTCCCAAAATGATTTTCTATTTCAAAAACTAATTGGTGGAAATGCAAAAATCTACGTGTAATTTCCTGATTGTAAGGCGCAAGCCAAACATCATTTTTTACTAATGGGATATAGCGCGCATTTTTTCTCATGGTTTATGATTTGGTTATAGATGAATAAAACCCAATTTAGTGTAAAATATGGAATATTTCCTATTTTTGTATAGGACAAAAGTATTTGTTTTTATCTCTATTTACCAATTTATATACAATTCTTACTATTTATGCAAAATATAGAAATTATTTTTTCTATTTTCAATGCCCTTATTTTACCACAATGGTTTCTGATGATATTCTTACCGCATTGGAAAGGTACGCTTTGGTTAGTTAATTCTTACTTGATTCCCATCTGCATAAGCATTGCCTATACTTTTTTGGTTTTGCCCAATCTGAGGAGATGCTTTAGTCGCAGGGGGATGGTTCCACTATTTGGCGTTTGATTTATTAGTTGGAAGTTGGATATTCTTAGATAGTCAAAAAAAGGCTATCAAACATTGGCTGATAGCACCTTGTTTATTTTTTACACTTATGGCAGGACCTTTTGGTTTTTTACTATACCAACTTATCAAAAGTATTCATCATTATTCCAAATAAGTGATTCAATGATAAATTTTCTTTGCCATTGAGATTTATTGCCAAAGGCAAGCCTAATGGTTTTGTCTTTAGCTTTTTAGCTAAATTTAACAAGAAAAAATAAGCCTTTTGAATGGATTTATCAAAAAAACTCTAAACTATCAATATCTTTGCACTATGATTGCTAAGAAATAACTTACATAATTTAGAAAAGAAATGGTGGAAACAAAAGACACACAGCAAAATACAAAAACAGAAAAAACAATAAAAAAGAAAAGTGCTTTGCGCGAATGGGTAGATGCAATTGTATTTGCAGTCATCGCCGCAACTATCATACGTTGGTTTTTGATAGAGGCATTTACTATCCCAACACCTTCTATGGAAAAATCCTTGTTGGTAGGGGACTTTTTATTTGTTAGCAAGTTTCACTATGGAGCGCGTACCCCCCAAACTCCTCTCCAATTACCTCTTACCCACCAAAAAATATGGGGAACAGAGCTTCCTTCTTACTTGGATTGGATACAATTGCCTATGTTTAGATTTCCTGGCATTAGCGAGATTAAGAATAATGATGTGGTAGTTTTTAACTATCCACCAGAAGATAACTATCCCACTGATTTGAAAACCAATTATATCAAAAGATGTATCGGAATAGCGGGAGATGTCATAGAGATTAAAAACCGTCAAGTCTTTGTCAATGGCAAAGAGGCTTCTAATCCTCCATTGATGCAATCGAGTTATGAAATCAAACCTCCAAAAAATACGGTAATTAACGAAAGAGTATTCAAAAGATATGATATTACAGACCATTATGCAACCAATTTGGGTTCTTATATCATACAAACTACTCCTGCTACACTTCAAGAATTTAAACAAAAAGAAACAGAAATCATCAAAGATATAGTCCAAATCACCAGTGATAAAGGTACATATTCAGAGCAAGTATTCCCAATGGCAGAGGGTTTTGACTGGAGTATAGACAATTTCGGACCCTTAGAAATACCTAAAAAAGGCAACAAAATTTCCATAGATAAAAGAAATTTAGCGATTTATGGCAAAGCCATTACTCATTACGATGGCAATAAAAATGCAGAAATCAAAGACGGAAAATTACTCATAGATGGCAAAGAAGTCAAAGAATATACTTTCCAACAAAATTACTACTTTATGATGGGCGATAATCGCCACAACTCTCAAGACTCTCGCATTTGGGGCTTTGTCCCTGAAGACCATATCTTAGGCAAAGGCTTATTGGTTTGGTGGTCTATAGACCCTGATGGAGGACTTGCCAATATTTTTAGTCGTGTGCGTTGGGGAAGAATCGGAATGTTAATAGAATAAAGCTCCTATCATAGAAAAACTTATACAAAAGACCTCTCAATTTTAGGAGGTCTTTGTTTTTTTTAAAATGCAATCATGCAAGTTTGCTTTTTATAAAAAAATAACTAACTTTGATAACAACTGTCAATAACAACGCACCTTTTTGTTTGTTATATTTTATTACAATACACCTTGTTTTAATATTATCTTTCTATTCTTCTCCTTTAAAGTCAAGTGTCATGATGAAAAAGAACTATTATCTGATTTTCAAATTATTAGGCATGTTTGCCGTCTTTGCCTTTGTTTGCTCTGCTTGTATGAGTTCGCGCAAATACCAAGTAGAAAGCGATTACAGCTATCAAGGGAAATTTAAAAAGTACAAAACTTTTGCCTTTCTCAAAGATACTAATGCAGATACAAGCCTGCAAAATAGTATTATAGAGGAAGAAATTAAGTTTCGTATGGAACTCTTGGGTTATAAACTTGATGAGAAAAAACCTCATTTGTTGGTTTCTTACAAAATCTTCTATGATAACTTACGTTTTACGGGTTATTCACAGCCAGAAATTGAAGCTTTTGTAAAAAACGAAGAATATTTAGATGAAAAAGACCAAAATTATGACCCTATTAAATACAATTTGAGAGAAGGGACTTTGCTTATCGTGTTTTTTGATGGAAAACAGGAACGTGCTATTTGGCAGGGCTATGCTTCAGGGATTTTTGGAAATGCTTTTTTCAATAGTTCTAAATATTTGAAAAAACCTGTTAGACTTATTTTTGACAAATATAAATTCTTAGCTGATGGTTTTATTTACAATGATAAAGAAAGCCGATAAATAAAAAACCACCTAATAATAAAAAAGAGGTGGTTTTTTTATGCAAATGTTGTTTTATAAGTATCTGAAAGTCATTTACTTACAAAATAAATCTCATTTTCTTTTATGCTTTTTTATTTTTTTTTTGCATAAATTTTTTGCTTTTTTTAATCCATTCGTGCAACTCTCTTATTTTTTTTTGTGTCTTTCGTTTAGAAAGTAAAAAAATTAAAACAACTTCCCAATGCAAGTTTCGCTGAATTTATCAAAAGTAAATA
>JALOMS010000114.1 GCA_025455345.1 Thermoflexibacter sp.
GTTCATGTGATTGGCTGGGTTCTCGAAGTTGTACCAAATAGCCTCTGAGTTCTCATCAAAAACTTCTTTATAAAGTTCTTTATACGAGAAAGTAGCAATCGGTACATCTACACCTTTGATAGGATTGCGCTCCGCAGGAATAATTATAGTGATGGATTGTATGTCGCGGTACATTCTTGAACGTTTTTTATCGAAAATCAAATCCATTTTGATTTCAAATACATACATATCTTTGGGCAAATAAAAATTATTAGTAGGGCTTTTTTCTTTTTTCTTTTCTTCTTCCTCTCCGTCCCAATCGTCGCTACCACCCATCAGTACATCCTCGGGCTTGAAACCCAAGGCTTTTTCTTCTGCACTTAGTTCTGGTCCAGCTTCTGGAATAGTAAGTCTTTCTACTAAGGTCTGGTCGTCCATGCGAGTAATCAGAGAGTCATTCATAAACGGTCTTACCAACCCTGCCCTTACTCCATCTAAGATTATCTTGGATAGTTCGTGATTTTTAGCATGAAAAGATTTGTTTATCTTTTCTCTACAATCCATTCGTATCCAAAGTGTTCTCTTAAAAAGTTGGTCGTGTTTGTGTATAGGACGCAAAGAATTAGGATTATAACCATTATCTTTTTTTGTCTGGGCAAATAATGAAATACTTAACAAAACCAAAATACTAAATAACAGCGACTTTTTCATATTATAATCTATTGTATGACTGAATGAGAAGTGTTTTATATCATAAACACATCACTTTATAGCAATTAGCTTGCAAAAGTAACTCTTTGACAGATAATTTTTTATTTATTCTCTACAAAAACCCAACTAAGCTTAGTTTTGTTTAGATTTGCTTCGGTAATACATCGTAGAACAATTATCGGCTCTTAGGACTTTTTTAGCAATATCTGCTATCTGCTGGTCTGTAACAGCTTGTATTTGAGCAGATTCCATATTTATCAGGTCAGGATTCCCCAACAAAGCACAGTAAGCCAAATTCATAGCCCTTGTCAATACTTCTATTTCTCCCATGATAAGCGCGGACTCTGCTTGATTTTTTACTTTTTGGAGTTCTTCTTCGCTTGGCTTTTGATTGACCATTTCTTGGATTACCTCATTAATAGCTATTTCGGCTGTTTCTATACTGACTCCTTCGTTGATTTTACCTACTACACAAAACAACCCTTTGTCTATTGAACCTGTAACAAAAGCATTTGCAGAACTAAGAAGTTTTTGCTCTTGTACCAATCTTTGATGCAAACGAGAAGACTTACTCCGTCCCAGTATATCGCTTAGCAAGTCCGTAGGTATATAGTCTGGCGTATTTTTTTCGCACATTTGGAATGCTTTATAAATCATACTTGCTGGTACGTCTGCTTCTACTTCTAAAAAACGAGCCTCATACTGCATAGGCTCTTGGCTAAGACTACGTTTGGGGACTTTCCCTTGGGGTATAGGGGCAAACCACTTATCTGCCAATTGTTTTATTTTATCTGTTTTGACATTTCCTGCTACAACCATAATGGCATTATTGGGGCGATAGTAGTGAAAGAAAAAATCTTTTACATCTTCCATCGTTGCCTGCTCGATATGAGATATATCCTTGCCTATGGTTGCCCATTGGTAGGGGTGAGTTTTATAAGCTAAAGGTCTTATTTTCAGCCAAATATCTCCATAAGGTTGATTCAAATATCGCTGTTTAAACTCCTCAATGACTACCTTTCGCTGTACTTCTAAAACCTCTGGTTTGAAAGAAAGGGACATCATTCGGTCAGATTCTAACCAAAACGCTGTTTCTAAATTTTGTGCGGGCAATGTAATATAGTAGTTGGTAATATCTGGAGAAGTAAAGGCATTGTTTTCTCCACCAACGCGCTGGAGGGGTTTATCATATTCAGGAATATTTTGCGAACCACCAAACATCAAATGCTCAAAAAGATGGGCAAAACCTGTTTTTTCGGGGTTTTCATCTCTTGAGCCTACATCATACAAAATATTCATAGCGGCAGTAGCCACCGAATTATCCTCATGGACATAGACTTTTAATCCATTTTCTAAGGTAAAATGTTGGTATTGTATCATTTTTATTCTAATTTTCCTTCTTTGGCTTTCTTTTTTAATTCTTCATTTGCATAAATTGCAATTTCCACTCTCCTATTTTTCTGTTTATTCTGGGCAGTTGTATTTTCTAACACAGGTTGGGATTCGCCCAAACCCATTGTTTTCAAACGACTTGAGCTTACACCTAAAGAAGAAAGATAATTAGAAACGGCATTAGCCCTTCTTTCGGATAGTTTCTGGTTGAACTCATCTGTGCCGTCGCTATCCGTATGCCCTGTGATTAAAATCTCTGTATCCTTATATTCTTTCAGCGTTTCAGCCATCTTTCTGAGATTTTCCCTTACTTGAGGTTTTAGGTCTGCCTTTGATACGTCAAATAAGATACCCGAACCTAAAGTAACTTTGATGCCTTCCCCTTCGCGTTCTACTTTGACTTCTTCCTCTGGATTACCGTTAGTAGGAGTATTCTTTTTTAAGTCTTCTTCTAATTTTCTTTTTTGCTTGTCCATGTATCTTCCTATAGCCGCGCCACCTACGCCTCCTATTGCCGCCCCCAAAATTGCACCCGCCGCCGTATTACCAGACCTACTACCTATCACCCCGCCAATGACTGCACCTGCGCCCGCACCAATAGCCGCTCCTTTGCCTGTCTTACTCATTTTACAACTTGAAACACTCAAAGTAGTAATCAATAGACTAAATACTAAAAATAAACTAACTTGTTTTTTCATTTTTATTAATTAGGTTAAACAATACAAATACATTTGATAGTAATTTTAACGCCAAACGAGAAATATATTATCTAACGGAATATCACAAATTATCTTGTGGGAGATTGTCCAATAGGTGCTGGATTTCTTCTACTTTTACTTTTTCTCCTATATCTTCATACGCCGCAATCAAATTTCTTAGCACTCTTTTAATAATGTCCAAGTTAGAACATGGTTCGTAAAATATTGGTCGGGGATTAATTCCTAATTGCAATATATAATTGTCAATATCATTTTTGATAAAAGTAAGCCCTTTATTAAATACGTTGATGTAAAACTGTACTTTATCCGTTTTATAAGTCAAAATAAAAATATTGGGCAGATTGACCCCATAGACAGGCAGATTCAACCGTTGGGCGATAAACATATACACGATACAAAGCCCAATTGGGTTAGATTTTTTACTTTCTAAAATATTGTTAAGCATAGAGTTAGATACGGCTTTGATATTGGCAGTATTGGCTCTAAATCTAAAGCGATTAAAGAATATACTATTGAGTAATTTGATTTGGTCTAAGGCAATGAGGTCTGTTTTCATTTCAGACCATGCGTCATAGTAGAGTTGGTCTATTTGTTTTCTGAGTTCGTCTAATTGCAAATCTGGGTATTGATAGGTAGCAATTATCCACATACCTTTGAGTAGGTCATTTTCTTCATTGATAGACCAATCGAGGAGTCTTTTTTTGACAAAGTTATAATTAATCGTATGTAATAGCTGCTCAATTCGCCTTTGTACTACGGGGTTAAACTGGCGGCTCCATTCATCTTCTAAAAAGGGGATTATCTGCTCTCCAAGTGAAAAAATCTTATCTTCTATCATTTTCAACACTTCATCATCCTCGTC
Source organism: Thermoflexibacter sp. (assembly GCA_025455345.1). Lineage (GTDB taxonomy): Bacteria > Bacteroidota > Bacteroidia > Cytophagales > Thermoflexibacteraceae > Thermoflexibacter. Next base: position 3,664 of record JALOMS010000114.1, read on the forward strand.
ATCAAGCAGAGATACTATTGCTCTTAATTCATTATCAGTCATTACTTTGTCTTGTTTATTTCCAAAATAATACCATGAGTTTTATTTTGCTTTCTTATTTATGTAATAGGTCAGGATTTAGACAAACCAACTATTCTCATTCTAAAATAGCAACACTTTGTTTTTTAGTCTTAGATGTTCTCTGCAATAAGTAAGCTAAGAAAAATCGTATTGGAAAGATGAGAGCAATGATAACGAGTTTGATTATGATTTCCATACTTTGCTCTTCTTGGAAAAAGGCACTCAATTTGCCATGAACAAAGTCGGGTATATCTTCCATTTTTTGCCTATCAGCCAAATCAGCGACCTCTTCGGTAATTTTGCTCATAATATTCTCGTCCATAAATAGGTTTGCGTCTATAGTCCAGTCTATAATTAGGAATAAACCAATAAATAACATAAAAACAATATTGGTGATAGTCATATTGGTCTTAGACTTGTCCAATATAGTAAGTGCAGTATTGAGTTCTGTATCTTTTTTATTTACATTTTCTGTTGCCTTGTCCAGCCTACTTTGCAGACGGTCACTTACAGAAGTGAGTAATTTGACTTCCCCTAACAATTGGGCGTAGCTTTGAGAAAGTTGTTCGTATTCTTTTCTCAATGTATTTACAGAAAGTTCCTCTACGGATTGATTAAGTACGCTTTTGGAGTGAGATAAGATTTGTGTTTCTTTCTCAAATACTTGATTTTTATCTACCTGTTGTGCCTTACTCATGATTAAAATAATGCAAATTTATGATTTATAAGCCTATTGGGGATATTTTATACAAACATTCTATTTATTTTAACAAAAAAAGCGACTGTAAGTTCCCAATACAGCCGCCCAAAGGCAATCTTAAGAACTTATATATTCTTTCTTAGTTTTCTATGACGTTCATGACGATAGGAATATCAATAATTTCCTTAAAGTCTTCCCCTGATTCCTGCATATCCTCGTCATCTTCTTCATAAAACCAATTAATGACAACACTGTTATTATCTATTTTCTCTAACCGCCTAAATATTTCTACCAAGCACTTAGAAGAACTTGTATTGAAATATTCTAATTTGATGTCAAAAATAGTTTTGTCAGATGGACCCTTTACATAATCATCTAACCACTCAAATAGAGGTCTATAAAACTCTATGGAGTTTTCTGGGATAGAACGACCAGACATTAAGAATTTACCAGATTTTTGGTCAAAACTTAGTTTTGGTGTCTTTGATGTTTCCTCTAAATAAAAGTTTTCCATATTATTATCTCTATCAATATATTGCTAACTCGTTGATATTTTTACAGTTAAATTAAAAAATGAATAGTCGGCATCATATTCTACAAACTCATATTCCAATTTATTGTTTGATTTCCTTGCAATATCTATGATACCCAGACCTGCACCACCTTTCGGGGAAACAGACCCTATATTAAGTTGCTCGCGGTATTTTTCTTTCAGTTCTTCCGCACTAAGAGAATTTACCTCATCTATGCGTTTTCTCAATAGGTACACATCGCCTGCTGCCACATAATTTCCCGTAACAATCATATAATCATCTTCTACTTTCATCAAAAGGAATGTAATAGAATCGTCTTCTAAGAGTTTATCCTTAAGCGTATTAGCAAAATGATGATATATATTTTGTAGAATTTCTACTAAGATGCTAAATATTTTTTTCTTAATGACTGACTTTTGTTCTATCCCATCGAGCTTGTATTGAGCAATAGCCAAGAGACTCGTCAGTAAATCATTTGATACCGACCCCTTGTATGACATCAGTACGTTACTTGACTGCATTTGCTTATAGAAGGATTGTATATCCAATTTATCTAATAATTGATGTTTTTGTGATATAATTTGTGACGTAAACAATATTAAGAACCTATTAGATTTTGCGAAATTAAGAAAAACTTTAATTTGACAAATTATTTCTTAGAAATAAATAATTTAGTCTATAAAAAATAGCTTTTAAAACATGGTGCAAAAGTTATTAAACAAAAAGAAGAAATGCAAGCAAATCAATGACTAAAATTAATAATAAATACTTTTTTAGGCTATAACTAAAAAATAAATCTATTTATTGGGTAATATTTATGCCTTCATAAACGATTGTGGCTAATGATTTATTTTTTTGAAAGGCATTAAAATATTATAATTCATGATTGATTACTTGTGTCCCATCTACAATTTTTACAATATAAGTTTGCAATGAGATACTTGTGTAAGAAAAATAAGCTTCTTTTATTTTCTGGACAAATGACTCTACTCCTTCTTTTTTTATCAAATTGATAGTACAGCCACCAAACCCTCCCCCCATCATTCTTGCTCCAATCACGCTGGCATCGTTTGCGGCAAATGATACTAAAAAATCTAACTCTGGACAGCTCACTTCATAATCGTATTGTAAACCGTGATGTGCTTCAAACATTTTTTTTCCAACTGTATGTATATCCTTCATTTCTAACGCCTTGCATACATCTATTACTCTTTGATTTTCTTTGATGATGAAGTTACATCTCTGCCAGATAATAGATGGTAAGTGGTCTTTGTAAGCATCTAAAATAACATTATCTATATCTCTAAGGCTTTGAATATCAGGAAGATATTTTTTTATAATATGGACCCCTTCTTCGCATTGTTGACGGCGCGTATTGTACTCTGAAGATGCCAAAGAATGATGTACTCCTGTATCAAGAAGAACAAGCTGATAATCTGATAGCTCCAAAGGAAAATATTGATAAGAGAGATTGCGACAATCTAAGCGAATCACTTGATTGGCACGCCCAAAAGTATTCGCAAATTGGTCCATAATGCCACATTTTACGCCAACAAACTCATTTTCTGCTTTTTGTGATAGCTTGACTATCTGTAATTTGTCTAAGCCTAATCCAAATGTTTGATTAATCGCCAAGGCAAGACCACATTCTAAGGCGGCAGAAGAAGACAAACCTGCACCCTTTGGGATATCCCCTCCAAATATGCAATCAAAGGCAGGGACTTGATAACCAAGCAGTTGTATCTGTTGGATAACGCCTAATAAATAATTAGCCCAAGCAGAGGTGCCTACCTGACGCATAATGGAGTGAGTAGGTATCTCAAGGTATCTGTCCAAATTATGGGCAAAAAATCTATAATGATTTGTTTGGTTAGGTGCAATTGCAAAAACAATTTCCATATCTATTGCCGCAGGTAATACAAAACCCAGATTATAATCTGTATGCTCTCCGATGATATTGATGCGCGCAGGAGAGCGAACAATTAACGGCTCTTGGTCAAATTGCGTATGGAACTCTTGAAGCAATGTTTTAATCATATCCTATATCTTGTTAATTTTAAGACGTGAGTATAGGAATTTTTTTATTTAGACAAGTTATAAACCATATAAAATTAATTATTCCTTCTAAATCCTATGGAAATATAACCGCAGATGGGTTGTTTTTTGTCCTTATTTCGCGCTTCAAAATTAAAGTAATACATGCCTGTCTTATCACATTTGATAATAAACCCGTCTTGGTAGCGCAAAGTTACTTTGTTGTACGAAGAAGCAATGATGTTTCCATTATTGACCAGATTGAGAATAATTCCTTCCTCACTGATGCTTTTATCGCCTCCACTCACGGTGAATTTGATACAATAAGTAGATCCCTCACTCATCACCAATGCGGCAGTTGCTGGTTCTCCAGTCTTCTTAGCCATTGGAAAAGTTTTGGCGTAGGTATAATCGCGAGAGATTTTGGCAATTGATTTTTTTTGTAGTGTATCGCAAGACACTATCTGAGCAAAAAGATGAGTAGAAAAAGTAAACAACAAAAAGACAAGTAATAATAAGGGTTTGTACATAGATATTGAAATGATTTATGTGTATTTCTAATTTTTTACATACAATCCCTTAAAAATGTTCCTCTATAGGTAATAGCCATCATAGATTGTGGTGTAATAAAATAGACTTGTTAATTCACAAGTTTATGTAAAACTAAGAAATCATTTAAAAATTTACAATACAAGTAGGCTTAAAATTTATCAAAAGAGTTATTTATTTTTATAATCAATACCAAATCCCTTGAGATATTCTGCGAGGCTTTCCAAACCTATTTTTTTACGCCTTTTATCTACATTTTTCTCATCTTCTATCGGCAATACTTCGTATAAGTTAGTTTGGGGGTTGCGCCTTACTTGGCTACCGTAAAGCTGTTTTTTGCCCTGACTCACCAAAATCCTATCTTCCATCAATACCAAATCATACGCATTGGATTCATCTATATTGACAGAGTTTTTTAGTAACGGCAGATAACGCTCTTGTATGGTTAATGCTGCATGCTGAATAACCAAAAATAAGGTTTGATTTCCCAAATCACCTACTTGGCTTTTGCCTAACCACCCATAGCGGTCTATGATGCTCATGACTTTGACCTGATTGAGGCTATCCGTTTGGCGAATAAGACGATTCAAAGAGTCCAATTGGGGAGAATCAAATCCGTATTTTTGCACAATCTGATTGACTACTCTGCGTGGAGCTTGGTCAGCAAGATAGATGATTTCCAATTCTCTTTTCAAGGAATCGTTGATAGGAGTAGCTTCTTGGGCAAATACAGAAAATGTAAAACTATATAATAAAAAGAAAAATATATATCGCATAAGGTTTATCTACTAAAACTTGAATGAATGCAAATTTAAAAAATTTCTGTTTTTTAATAGCAAGTCGAGGAAAAAAGAAAATATGTTTTATTTTATTAAACAATTGATTATCAAAATATTAATATAATTCAAAATGAAAATATATCATTTTGCTAAAACTTTATTTTATAAGTAGGTTTTAGCGACCATGCACCCCAATCATGCTTTCAAGAAATATGATGAGATTTGCTTTGGGGGTAAAATAGTAAAAAGTTCATAAAAAAATTATGATTTGAAATTGATTCACACATAGATTTTATAATTTTGAAATTATTTTCTGGTCTTATCAAGTAACAGATTTATTATCAGTTAATTATAAAAATCAATATGAAATTCAAAGCAGAAATTGATGTCATGCCACTCAAAGAACTCCTCGACCCTCAAGGCAAAGCAGTTATGTTAGGATTAAAAAATCTTGGAGTCCAAAGCCTTGATGTACGCATAGGAAAACACATTAGCATAGAAATAGAAGCGAATAACAAAGAAGAAGCTGATGAAAAGGTGAAAACTGCCTGCCAAAAACTACTTGCCAACCCTATTATGGAAGGCTTTTCGTATGAGTTAATACAATTGTAAACAAAGATATGATTGTCAAAGTAATAAATCACTCTTCCAATCCTCTGCCCCAATACCAAACCGAACAGTCTGCGGGCTTGGACTTGATGGCTTTCATCACAGAAGCTATTACGCTCAAACCTTTACAGAGAGCATTGATTCCCACAGGGTTATATATAGAACTGCCCAAAGGATATGAAGCACAGATACGCCCAAGAAGCGGTCTGGCTCTCAAGAATGGTATTTCCATCGTCAATGCGCCCGGAACTATTGATGCGGATTATCGTGGCGAAATCAAAGTCTTATTAGTCAATCTTTCTGACCAAGAATTTACAGTAGAAAATGGCTTGAGGATTGCTCAAATGGTAGTAGCAAAACATGAAAGAATAGAATGGGAACATAGCCAAGAACTCTCTGAAACAGAAAGAGGAACTGGAGGTTATGGCAGTACAGGTATTAAGTAATTATCACAATTCTTTTTTTTAACAATGTTTAAAGCAAAATATGGATTCATATCTGTCAAATTCATCTAAATTTGCAGAAAAAAGATATTTCAAATGAAAAAAGTAGTAATTCTTATATTCTGGCTATCCATTTTGTTTTATGCCTGCGAAGAAACAAAGAAAATAGAAATACAAAAACCTGAAAAGTTACTGAGCCGTGAGCAGATGATACAAATACTTTCGGAGGTACACTTAGCAGAAGCTGGTATCGCAATGATGTCCATAGACCACCAGAGGGCAATCGCTCTTTATAAGAATTACCATGAAGAAATATTAAAAAAACATCAAATCGACACCGCCACTTATCGCAAAAACTATGATTATTATATGCAAAATCCCTTAGAAATGGAGTATATCTTGACCAAGATAGAGGACTCTCTCGTCAAAGTCCAAGTAATAGAAAGAGATAAAAAAAGAACAACCAATCAATATCCTACTCAATAGTAAAAACAAAACAGCGAAATGAGGCATGGAATACTTACTTTTTTTTCGCCTTTAGGTAATTCAATAGTGATGTACCTATTTCGTTCATAGTTTTGTTCATACTTTACTTATCTTTCCACTTGCTAAAATCTTGTACTGTTTTTGTATAATTTCAGGAGCTTTTCCCTGCTTGGTAAAAGTAGTGTCCTTGTTTTTGGCTAATAACGTGCTGTCTTGGGTATCCTGTATTTCTTGATAAGCTTCTTCGTTTTTTGTCTGTAAAATGCTAATAATTAAATTTTTATCAATATCATATCGTGTTTTAGTAGTTGCTCTAACACTGGAAAAAGTTGTATATCCTTCTTGCTCATTACTAAGTATATTAGTTGATAAGTAAATCGTTTGTTCTGCGATTTCTATACATTGAATCATTGTCCCTGTCTTGTCAAAAGTCGCAATCATAGACTGATAAGTCCCCCCGTTGCTGACAGACACTTGCTTGTAGGTGTGATAAATGATGGCTATAATATTTTCATTTACAGGAAATTGC
>JALOMS010000720.1 GCA_025455345.1 Thermoflexibacter sp.
GCGTATCTTTTTAGGCGATACAAGCAAAAAGCGCGATTGTAAAAAGCATTAGGGTCATCTTTGACCATACTAATCACTGTATCGAAGTCCTTGAGTGCTTCCTCGTAGCGGTGAAACTTTTCTAAGATTAGACCTCTATTAAAATATTCCCTTGCCTCATTTTTAAGAAACAGAATAGCTTGGTTCTGATAGTTTAGGGCTTTATCATATTCTCCTAAGTGAAAATGAGTTACCCCAAGTTTTTGGTTCATTATGCCCTTATCTGCTTCATCTCCTACACTCAAATCAAATTGCTGAAAGTAACTCAATGCCTTAGTAAAGAGGCGATTATCTAAATAGATAGTACCAATCTTGTCTAACAGCATATTCACAAGTGGTTGGTTGTTTAAGCCTTTCCTTATTTGTAAAGATTTATCCCATAGTTCTATTCCTTTTTCTGTTTGGTTTGCCAAAATGTACACCTCTCCCATGCTGTAAAAGCCAGCGGCTATAGATTCTTTATCGCTTGCTTCTTCATAAATTTTTATTGCCTCTTGGTAATAAGCTATTTGCTTGTCAATAGGTTGTTTTAACTCCTTAGCGACTATTGCTAAGTTAATGTAAGATTGAGCTAATTCCGTTTTTCTATCCATTTGTTTGAGCAAGGCAATGCGTTTTTCCTCATAGCTTACTGTTTTTTCAATGCTTTTGCTGTCATAGAGTAGCCTAATGATTTCTTTTAACATAGAAACTTGCCTTTCTTTATCATCTTGTTTTTCAAATAACGCCAAGGCTTGTATGAAGTAATCAAGTGCCTTCTCTGCTTGTTTAGTTTGCTGATAGATAGTGGCAAGGTTGGCATACAGTATAGGAATGACTTTTTCGTTGCCGATTTCTTTTCTAATCTCCAAAGACTGCATAATCAGTTTAATAGCTTCTTGGTAGTTTTCTTTTAGAGATTCTATTTCTGCAATGTTTATCAAAGAAGCGGCATAGTTTTCTTTGTTACCCAACTGCAAATACATTTCTGACAATCTTTTAAAAACTTTTAAGCGATTATCATGGTCTTCTAACTGCTTGTAAATATTGACAAGGTCTATATTTATGCGAACAAGAGATTCTTTATCTCCTTTTTGCTCATAAACTCCCAAAAGATGTTGAGCAAATGGAAGTGCTGCGGCATATTGTTGGAGAGAAAAGTGGATTCTCATCAGGTCGTCGTCAAGTTCAGGCATTTGGTCTGCTTGCCCTAATTCTGTGTAGAGGGCTTTGGCTTTTTCTGCATAAGATAGGCTTTTTTTCAAATCATCAATTTGTGCGTACAGATTGACCAAGTTACGAGCAATGTACGCCTGATTCACTTTTTGGTTGTTTTCCTCTTGCAAGCGATAAGCCTCCTGCATATTGTTAAGGGCATTTTGTATATCTTTATTTGCCAAGTGTATTTCTGCCAGAGAATAACATACCTCTGCTACTTTTACTTTTTGGTTAAGTTCTTGGTAAAATTTTAGGCTCTGCTGAAGGCTCTGAATGGCTTGTTCAAATTTAGATATGTTAGCGTAGGCAATACCCTGATAACCATAGAGTTCTGCCATTCCTTCTTTGTTGCCCAAGCCCTCATAAATCTTGATGGCTTCTTGTAAAGACTCTAAGGCTTTTTGTACTTGTTGAGAATAGACGTAGCAACCTGCAATTTTGCTTAGTACATTGGCAATCTCTTGCTTATTATTCGCTTGTCTGTTGATAGTCAATGATTTATTATATAATTCTATGGCTTCTTGGAACTGCTGATTACGGGCTTTGACATTGCCCATAAACTTATAGCTATCGGCTTTGCCTTTTGTGAAATTGTTTTTTTCTGATAATTCTAAGGCAGTTTGGGCAGTTTCAAAAGCCTTTGTATAATCTTTAATTTCGTTATATTGGAAAGAAAGCTCGTTCATCAGATTGATTTTATCTGCTACTTTCTCCGCCTTAGCAAGTAAATTCTTTACGCTGTCAATAGAGGTATTTTGGGCAAATAGCGAGGAACTTTGTAAAAGTAGTAGTAGTGGAAGCGCACATAGTATTTTATTTTTCATAATTTTAAGCAATTAACTTATTTAATAGATTTGTCTAATACTGAGCGGTATGTTTGTTGCGGGTCTTGGAGAATTGTAAAAATAGTGTTTGTTTTGGGTTTTATACAACTAAAAAAACGAACAACTTATTCACAAACCTGTTATCCCCACTGGCTGTCTTTTGTAAAGACATTGGAGCAAATATAAACAAAAAAGCGGGAAGTAACAAGCTATTTTCTGAAGACTTTTTTCAAAAAATGGGCTTTAACTTTCAAGAATTGAGAACCCTTGCGGTCATAGATAGCAGTTGGTTTCTTATCCTGTTCAGTATAGCATGAACTGCTTATAAAAAGCCAAAGTAATGCTTGTAAACTTCACCCCTGCCTTGTTTTGGGGTAGTAGTACAGAAATTTATTTGAATACATATTATTCTTTAGCAACCCTTAACAAAATAGTTGGTCTTTACGTTAAAATATGATACAGAAATTTATTTGAATACATATTATTCTTTAGCAACCCTTAACAAAATAGTTGGTCTTTACGTTAAAATATGATAGCACTAACGAACAATGTTATTGTATTTTTGTTCACTCAAAAACTCTAATTATCAAATATTTATGAAACTATTTTTGTTTATATTATTGTCCTTCGTAGGTATTTGCGCTGTGAACCTACTCCAAGCACAGCAGGCAGTAGTTCCTATTGTTGCGGCAACGCAAGTACAAAGGAATACGAATCATTGCTGTTGTGATTGTGGTTGCGACACTACTACTGTGAGTTACAGACCGATTAATCATTGGCGCGATGTAAGACACATATTCCGTCTTGCAAGTGTTAATTTCCTTAATCCATTGAACGTGTCAGAGTTACCTATTAACATGGGTGAAGATAAGGAGCTGACCAAACTTGCACCTACTAATTTTGTATCTTTACAACTCATGGGGTATGACTATATGCAGGATAATTTTTTTGTGGGTGGAGATATGGCATTTGGATTCGCACAGCCAAGTTATAATTCAGCAAATTATACGGAATTAGCTTATAGGATTAGTAGTATTTTCCAACTCAATGGGCATTTGGGGACGAACATTTATATAGGCAGAAGTTTACGTATCTATGCGATGGGCAATGTCCAATGGAATCACGTAGGCATGATTATAGACAAAAATAGGGTAGGTAATACACAACAAGCATGGCACAGATTCATCAGCAACCAAGAAAGAGATATACAGTATGAAGCATTTATTGACAATTTTATTGCTTCAGACAAATGGAATAATCAGTTACGCTTGCGGCGTGGTTCTTTTGCTACCCAAGCCATTGTGGGTGTAGATTATCGCTACAAAAGGGTAAAATTGGGTGTGCATGCGGGTTATTCTTTCCAGCTATCTAAACCTCAAGGTCAGTGGGGATATTCCTTTGAATACGAAGATGGAGATGAGGTAGATAGTTTCCGAATCAATGATGTTCCTATACGCATGGACTTTTCTGGTCTTACAGCAGGAGTTTCTTTTGGAGTGTTTTTCTCTGACCCAGTAAGATAAAAATCTGAACTTATACGCTGTCGTTCTCATCTCTCTGAATGACAGCGTATAAGTATTGTGAGATTATGACTCTTACTTACCTACTAAAAAGTGATACCCAACTCCCTTGATAGATAATATTTCTATTTTCTCGTCTTCTTTGAGATAATCTCTCATGCGAGTGATGTAAACATCTAAATTGCGCGAATTGAAAAAAGAATCATCATTCCAAACACGCAAAAGTATTTCCTTGCGATTGATGATTATGTTCTGATTTTCTGCAAAAATCTTAAATAATTCTACTTCTCTGGCAGATAGTTTTTTGATTTGCTCACCAATTTTTAGCTCGTATTTTTCAGGATTTAGCTCGTATTTGCCTATTTGAATCGTGCCATTAAAAGGATTGGCTTTGCGCGAAGTAATCTGTAAAAGATTATTGATACGAGCAATAAGTTCTTCTAAACTAAAGGGTTTTTTGATGTAATCGTTCCCGCCAGATTGAAAACCTTTCAATACGTCTTCTGTTTGGGTTTTGGCAGTTACAAATAAAATAGGGAGATGTGGGTTGATTTTGCGAATAGCTTGGGCAAGCGAAAAACCGTCCTGATTGGGCAACATTACGTCCAATACACAAATATCAGGGCTAAACTTCTCAAAGACAGACATTACTTGCTTTCCATCAGATACCATGACTACTTCAAAATCTCTGGTTTCTAAGCTGTCTTTGACAATTTTCCCTAAAAAAATCTCATCTTCTACGTATAAAATTTTACTATTTTTCATGGACATTGGGTGCGTTTGGAAGAAAATTTATGTTTACTAATTATTGGACAGGAACATTCTCATTATAAAGCATTTGTACTAAGGTTTGTCCTACGGCTTTTAAGGTATTTTTATCTATGATTGCCATATTATCACTGTGCTTGTGCCAAAATTCTCCAAACCCATGTTGGGGGTGATATTGGATAACATCTATCATTGGTATCTTAGCTAACTGATTGACGTACAAATGGTCATCGGTGATATTTCCACAAGGCTCAAAGATAAAATAATCTTTGTATCCTAACTGATGCCCAATAGACCAAAATCTCTGCACAATGCTTGGAGCGAACTTCATAGAGTTTTCTTCTTGATAAAATTTTGCATTTTTTGCCCCAACCATGTCCAATAAAACTCCATAAAAAGCTGAATAAGAGGCATTATGTTTATTTTTTCCCCAATACTGCGACCCAAGGCACCAAGTATCAGGTTGGTATTGGGTCATCTTTTGGTCTTCTCTTTGCCCATAATCTTCGCTATCAAAGAAAATAATATCAATTCCAATAGTCAATTTTGCTGTATCACTTTGTAATAAGCGGGCTATTTCCAATAATACCCCTACCCCACTTCCCCCATCATTTGCGCCTAAAATAGCCTCTTCTTTCCTTTGACTGTCTTGGTCTGCGAAAGGGCGAGAATCCCAATGCGCCGCCAATAAAATGCGCTTTTTGAGGTCAGGTTTTAGGCTTGCAATGATGTTCGTAGATTTCAACACTGTCCCATCAAATGCTTTTGCCTCAAACTGTTGAGGTGTTACTTGCCAATGATATGCTTTTAGCTTGTCTATGAGATAGTTAGCACATTTTTCGTGTGCAGGTGTATTAGGAACGCGCGCACCAAAACTGACTTGTTGCTCTATAAAAA
>JALOMS010000721.1 GCA_025455345.1 Thermoflexibacter sp.
CACTGCTAATGAGGAAGATAGCAGGCAAACTTCTTCATCTCTGATTTCTGGGTGGGCATACATAGGAACGTTATCTCCAAATTTTTGCCTATATATTTCGGCATTGCGCTTGATAGTCGCCTCGTCCTCACAGTGCGTAGCAATGAGCATGGGGCTTTGGCTGAATACTGCCTCTAAAATATTAGGATTATCCACCAACATACTGCCCGTAGAAGAACCCATGAAAATCTTTACACCGCACACATTTTGTGGATTGGTTTTCAAAACTTCCTCTAAATTATCATTGGAAGTTCCCATGAAAAAAGAATAGTTTGCCAAAGCCATTTTCTCTGCAATTTTGTACTTGTCCTCTAATAGCTCCTGTGTGAGTGCATTAGGCACAGTATTAGGCATTTCCATAAAGGTAGTAACGCCACCTGCGACCGCCGCCTTTGCTTCGGTATAGATATTTGCCTTGTGCGTAAGCCCAGGTTCGCGGAAGTGTACTTGGTCGTCTATTGCCCCAGGGAACAAATGTTTACCTTCGGCATTGATTTCATTTACTTGGTAATCTACTGAAATAGAAGTATTTACTTTTTCTATTCTTCCATTTTTTACCAAAATATCTCCTGAAAAAATCTTGCCTTCATTGACAATTTGAGCGTTTTTTATAAGTATGGTTTGCATTGATTTTTTATTATAATTCCAGATTATTAATTCCAGATTTTGTGTTTCATTAAATCAAAATAAACCATTTTCCTCCTAACTTCACACTTTCAATTCAAAAAAATTCATTTATAAAATCATAAAACTATGCTTGGCGCAATAGCAGGAGATATAATTGGTTTTATAATCTTGGATTTTTCTTTTTCACTAACCCTCTTTTATCTCTTTTGACAGGCTTAATTTTAGTCTCGATGAGTTTTTTATGCATCTCCTCGACTTCCTCCTTGGTCATATAAGTAGGACATTTTTGCTTCTTGCAAGAAGACAAACCTACCAAAAGGAAACTGCAAATGATGACAATAAAAATAGTTAATCGTAATTTCATGGGTAGTTAATTCACTAAAAATTAGAAAAGTGTATGTTTATCAAAATTTATAACGTTTATATATCCTAAAAGTTGTTAGCTTAGGAAGTATAAGATTGTAGATGCGTGTGCAAATATTACACTAAAAATAGTATCTTTGTAAAAAAAATCTGAAACCTTTATAAAACTCACATTTGTCTGCTATCTACGTACATATTCCATTTTGTAAACAGGCTTGTTACTATTGCGATTTTCATTTCAGTACCAATAATTCCTTACAAGAAGCGATGGTAAATGCTATTTGTAAAGAAATTAGTTTACAAAAAAACTACTTGCCGAATAATACTTTACAAACCATTTATTTTGGTGGTGGAACGCCTTCCCTCTTAACGCAAGTAGAATTGGCAATGACATTGGACACTATTGCCAAAAATTTTGATATAGCTTCAGATGCAGAAATTACTTTGGAGGCAAATCCTGATGACCTTCACCTCAGAAAACTTGAAGAACTGAAACAGGTAGGGGTTAATCGCTTAAGTATAGGGGTTCAATCCTTTCACGAACCTCATCTGAAATGGGCTAATCGCGCTCATCATGCACAAGAAGCAGAAACTTGTATCAAAAAGGCACAAGATATTGGTTTTGACAATATAACGATTGATTTGATGTATGCTTTCCCTGCTGAAAATCATCAAATCTTGGAAGGAGATTTAGAAAAAGCAATAGCAATGAATGTTCCTCATATTTCAGCATACTGCCTTACCATAGAGCCTAAAACTATTTTTGGGAATTGGCAAAAAAAGGGGAAAATCAAACCTGTAGAAGAAGAGTTTGCCGCACAGCAATTTGAAATCTTGGCGCAAACATTGGTAAAAAATGGTTTTGAACATTATGAAATATCAAATTTTGCCAAACCTGCTTATTATTCTCGTCATAATACAAATTATTGGAAAAAAGGGAATTATTTAGGAATAGGAGCTTCAGCTCATTCTTATAATGGTCATAGCCGACAATACAACATCAGTAATAATTCATTGTATATCAAAGCCTTAAATCAAGATAATATTCCTTTTGAGATAGAAGAATTGACTTGGGAGAATCATATCAATGAATATTTGATGGTAAGTTTGAGAACTATGTGGGGGTGTGATGTACAATTTTTAAAAGAAAAGTATAAGTACGATATACTCGAAGATAAAAAAAATTATCAAAAAATAATTGAATATCAACAACTTGGACTACTTGGCATACAAGAACATACGATTATACTTACGTTCAAAGGGAAATTGCTTGCTGATGAGATTTCAGGAAATTTGTTTGTATAACAGTCTTATTAAGAAGAAATTGGGGAAAAAAATTCCCCAATGCTTATTAAAATCATTATTAGTGCAACGAGAAATTTACAACAGTAATTAAATTATTTGAAAACAGAGTGAATCCAAGTAATAAGCAAATACGGTAGCAAATTTTGTTTGCTAAAGCTAAAAGGAGATTATGAGATGAGCAAAATATGAAGGTATTTCTAATCTAATTCTAATCCTAAGCACTTATTTTTTCTGATTTTCCTGTTTTTTGAGTTTTCTAAAATGATATGCAATACCTATCTGATGCGAAGGAAGTAACTGAGCGTGTGTGTTTAAGGTGTAAAGTATATTAAAGGCATAATAAGAAAACTCTACTCCGTAACTTTGGATAAATGGTTGGGTAGATATACCTGTTCGCAATGCCAAAGAAG
>JALOMS010000115.1 GCA_025455345.1 Thermoflexibacter sp.
TTGGTATTTCGCCTTTTGGCTATGCAAAAAATTAAAAATAGATGATGAAATGACCATGATGATAGCAAGTGCGGTATCTATTTGTGGAGTTTCTGCCGCTATTGCTACGGCGGGTGCTATCAGAGGTGATGCAAAAAAGCTATCCTATGTGGTTTCTTTGGTGCTTATTACGGCTATTCCTATGATAATTCTGATGCCTTACATAGCCAATTATTGGGGAATGTCTGAAAAAATAGCAGGGGCGTGGCTCGGCGGAAGCATAGATACTACGGGAGCAGTAGTTGCTTCGGGTGCTTTGGTAGGAGAAGAGGCTTTAAAAGTGAGCATTATTGTCAAATTTTCTCAAAATGTCTTGCTTGGGCTTGCCGCTTTTGCTATCAGTGTGTATTGGACTTATACTAAAAAAACAGATGAAAAAGGACAAGCCATCAAACCTACTTTAGGAGTGATTTGGGAGCGATTCCCCAAATTTGTTTTGGGTTTTATTCTGGCTTCTCTCTTATTTTCGTTCTTTCTGAGCCAAGAAAAAATAACTATCGTCAAAGAAAGTTTGAAAAACATACAAACGTTTTGGTTTGTTCTTGCTTTTACTTGCATAGGCTTAGAAACCAAATTTTCAGATATTTTCAATACAGATAGCAAAAAGCCCTTATATGCGTTTTTATTGGCGCAAACCTTTAACATATTGATTACCTTAGTAATCGCTTACCTATTATTTGGGTAAAAAACTAAGTATTTGAATACTTGATGGTCAAATATCCAAATACTTAGTTAATAACTTATTCATTATCAAGGACAATTAATATACAAATCCTGATAAATACCTGTTATGGATTAGCATTATCCCAGTTTACTTCTTGGACAGGACGCTCTAATTGTAATAATACTCGCATACCTGTTACTGGAAGATGTATTTCTGAGATTTTGTCATAACGGCGCATATCTACCCAACGGTGCCCTTCGTACCAAAGTGAGTATAATCTTTCCTTCAGCACTGCATCTATTAATGCGGCTGAGGTTGTTGCACCTGCATAGTTGGGCAAATCTGCGGCATTTCTTATAATATTTATAAATCTAACAGCATCATTGGTTCTTCCTCTTTGTGCCGCTACTTCTGCCGCTATCAAAATCAATTCTTCATTTCTAATAATTGGCACTGGCGTAGTACCAGAGGTATAAATATTAGATAGGTATTTGGTAGCATAAGTAGTTCCAGAAGTATAAGTTAGTGAAGGAGAAACTACGGTTACTTTGCTTATTCTTTTATCTCCCGTCTCTATGTCATTGAATATTTTTTCTACTCCTACGATTCTTGAAGAAGTAGTATTCAATAAAGGATTTGCGAAATCTGGAGAACTTGGGCTAAAGGTATGTTGAGGTCCTGCTGTAAGGCTACCTGTTTCATTCAAGAATGTTTGAGAAAGCAAACTTTCTGCCTTTGCCCAATCTTTCTGATAAATTGCCACACGCAAAGCAATTGCGCGGTTAAATCTTTTGAAAGTCGCAGGCGTATTGAATCCCGTAAAACCAGAAGGCATAACAAAAGGAAAAGTAGCTCCCGCCGCGTCTAACTGTGTCGCACCCTCGTCCAAGAAACGCGCTATGCCAGCCAAAGACTCTTCGTAAGTTGCTGGTTTGCTGGGCTTGAATGGGTCTATTACATCTAATCGTACTCCATTCCTATATTGTACATTTAATTGGTACAAATAAGCAAGCCCTTTGAAAGTATTAGCTAATCCTTTGTAAGCACTTCTTTCTGGGGCTGTTATACTATTGCTATTATCCGCAGAAGCAATCAATATATTTGCCTGACGCACTGGTAAGCCAAAACCTGTAGTTGCTGTATTATAAAAAGCGGAATTGTCAATGGGGCGTAATCCGTTTAGCTCTGTCATCCATCTCGATTCGGTAGAGTTAAAATTGAACAATTCCTTGCCTAATGTACCTACTACTAAGATATAAGTAGATAAGCCATTTCTGGCTAAACTTACTTGACCAACAGCCAAATTGTTCAACTGACCTTTGGAAGCATTGTTAGCAACACTTCCTATACTTGGGAAGTTAGGGTCTATGACGGGTTCTAACTTGCTACAAGCACTTAAGGCAAGCAGACCAATGATTAGAATAAAAAAGCTCTTAATTATATTTTTCATAATATGAATATTTTAAAATCTTTGAATTTAGGAAAATGTTAAAAATCGACAGCAAGGTGAAACATGAAACGACGAACGGCAGGAATACTACCAATATCTACTCCACTACCCAAAGCAGAAGAGCCAAAATTGGAGTTTTCTGGGTCATATCCTGCGGTATAATTTGTCCAACGAAGAATATTGTTACCAGAGAATCCTATTTTTATGCCATTTACTACATTACCAAATGCTTTTGAGTAAACATTGCGGGGGATTTTGTAATACAAAGCAATTTCTCTTAGTTTTAAGAAACTTGTTTGTATAGGATTGTAACCGGGAAGAGGGACTCCGCTACCATCTACACCATTTACATTTTGGCGATAGATACCATTAGGAGTAGAGCCATCTGGAGCTTGATTGGTTTCATTCCAATCAAAAGTATTGCCACCTTCGTCCCAAAGTACACGTGCCAAAGAAACGACAGTAAACTTATGGCGATAGTTCAATAAAGCAGAGAACTCAAAGTTTTTTAAGAAAGAGATTCTTTGATTAATAGAGAATTCGTACTTAGGTTGTTGGTCTCCATAGACTGTCCAAGAAGTTGGGTCTTGGGGATTGGTACGTGGCTGACCAACGATTTGGGTAGGAGAAAAACCTTGTTTGATTCTCCATTGACCGAAAGTAGCACCAAAGCCACCAGTCAAGCGCTCTGGTATATCTAAGCGAGTGATTTTAGAGCGATTATACCATATTACAGGTTGGATAAACCATGTAAAGTTTTCTGTCTTGACGACATCTGCGCCTAAAGAAAACTCCATTCCACGATTTTCCAAATCTGCGGCGTTTACAGACGTTGAGGTAACGCCCGTAGTAGGTGCAGTTACTAAAGGTTGAATCAAATCAAATACTTTTTTGTTATAAAGTGTAAATTCACCTGTAATTCGACCACCCAATAAGCCAAAATCAAGACCATATTCTAATTCTGTAGCCCTCTCAGGTCTAATCGCCACATTACCTAAGATGGTAGAGGGTAAAAATCCACCCTGCCCACCTACACCAGTAACATCTAAACGAGAATACAAAGCTCCAAATGCAGGCAGACCTGCTGTTTGACCATAAGCTACACGAACTTTTAACTGATTCAAAATATCTCCACCCCAATCACCAAATTTGGCTAAGTTTACAGCTAAAGAGCCACGGGGAAAAGCATACCACTTGGAAGGGTCGCCATTCAAAGTAGAACGGTCAAACCGAATCCCTGCTGCCGCAATTACTTTGTCATCAAAGTTTGCTTCTTGTTGAGCAAAAAAACCTTGGTCTGTATTCCTTTGTAAAGCCACATCTTGCTCAAAAGCCTTAGCTCGCGCAGGATTGTCCACACCAACAGGTAAACCTCTGCCTCTAATATAATTCCCTTTTACATTGGTACCTAACTGAACAATACCTGCAGAAGTCGTCAAATCAAGTTTACCATCCATTGCCGCATAATTAAATACACCCGCTAACTGAACATTATAGTTAGTAACCTCATTGCGTGTATCTTGGGCAAAACCCGGATTGGCTTCTGGAATTTGGGATTGTAAGTCTGCAGGTAAGTAAATCAAGGCATATCCACTTTGATAATCTAACCCACCTGTGGCTTTGAAAGCCAAACTCATATTAGAACGATTGATGACATTAGCATTGGCAGAAAATCCTTGTAAAAAGCGATTTACTTTTTGGTTATTGATTGCTCTATCGCGAATCGCCAATGGATTTTCACCTACAGGATTGTTAGGATAGTTCCCTTGTGCGTCAGGATACAATTGATAGAAAGGCTTAGTGTATGGCAAGTTATAACCATAGTTAATATTAGAATTATCATTACCTGCCCATCCTCTATCGTTGTTAGAGAAAATATAGTTGGAGTTAATACCTACCTCTAACCATTTGGTTACCTTATGGTCTAAATTAGCACGCAAAGAATAGCGGTCAAACCCTGTATTTTTTACAATACCCGTTTCAGTTGCCATACTACCATTGATGTAAAACTTCGTTTTCTCATCTCCTCCCATGATACTCAAGCGCGTATTTCTGATTTGCCCCGTTTCGCCAAAAACCACTCTTTCCCAATTCGTATAAGTGCCATTTTGTCTTGCGGATCTTAGCGCAGGAATCTCATCAGCACTGAAATATTCTGTTAGTTTTTGCTCTGTCCAGTCAGCACCACCATAAAAAGAGAGTGCCTTGCTGAAGCCTATATCTTGCCCAAAACTTACCTTAGTTTTTCCACCTTTGCCACGCTTAGTGGTAATAATGACTACCCCTGCATTAGCACGTGTACCGTAAATTGCCGCCGCAGAGGCTCCTTTCAAGACCTCGATATTTTCAATATCATCAGGATTAATATCTGCCAAGCGATTGGCGTTGTTATCTTGAGTAGAAGCCGCAGAGCCACCTGTTGCTTTGTTTGCTTGCGAACGCCCATTGGAGTTTTGGCTATTGTCAATATACACCCCATCTACAATAATCAAAGGTTGCGACGCAGAAGAACCTAAGGTAGATAAGCCGCGAAACTGCATGTTAAAGCCACCACCAGGCATAGAACCATTAGATACGATATTTGCACCTGCTATCTTGCCCTGCAAAGCTCCATCTGTAGTTACAGGCGTAGTCGTTCCTACTAATTCTTTGGCAGAAATAGAAGTTACCGCATTGGCTAAGTTGGAGCGTTTTACGCTGGTAGCCAAACCTGTAACGACCACTTCCTCCAATCCTATTACATCTTCAGTCATAACCACGTTCAATTCATTACCAGTAGGAATATCTAATTCTTGACTGATAAATCCAATAAAAGAAAATACCAACTTCTTTCCTGAAGCTGGTACACTTACTCTGTAATTACCATTGGCATCACTTACTGTTCCGCTTGTACTGCCTTTGACAATAATGTTTACGCCTGGTAGTCCACTACCATCTGTGGCATTGGTTACTTTGCCACTAAGTGTTCGGTCTTGTGCGTGCAATACTAAAGCAAAGAATAGCAACGAGCATAGTAGTATGCACTTTACGTAAGAGTTGTTCATAATAAATGATTAATTAAAATTTGATTTTAGCACAGTTTAGTCTTAAAGTTAATGATGGCGCAAGAATTTATTTTAGTAGTAGATACATAGATTAGAGCAATCATTTTGACTATTTCATAGTAAATTTTAGTCAAAAAAATCTGGTAAGATTAATTAATATAAAATTAATACGCAAACAAAAACAGAATATTTTTTACAAATTTTAACTTATGGGAATCAGAATGAAAAAATTTATTTCTAATTTTAAAATACTAACTAATTCATTTTTAACACTATATAAAAAACAATAACAAATTCTTCTAAATTTATAATGTAATAAATAAGAAGAATTTGTTAAAAATATGAATACCCAATATTGAATACTAACAATAAGAAAAGTATAATAAAAAAGCCCTCTTAATTGAGGGCTTTTCTGTCAAATCGCTTGGATAATTGTTCCTATAAAGACTTCGGTTTCATTTCCGTTTTCATCTTTGAATCTCACATAGATTTTCTTTTCTCCATTGCCAGAAGTAAGTTGCCATTTATAATTTTCTTTGTAAGGAATCCACCCAGAGTTAGCAAAATCAGCACTATTGCTAATCGTCATAAATACAGCTCCTTTGGCTTTTAGCTTAAGCGTAACACTTCGGTCTATGTCTTCTGTATATTTAGCTCCTTCATTGATTATTATGCTACAATCTTCTGGAGGTGTGCTATCCCAAATAATCTCATCAAACACTACTTTTGATTCATTATTAGAAGCATCTTTGAATCTTGCAAAAACCAGACTTTTTCCTTGCTGAGCAAGTTTCCATTCCATAGAAGACGCATAAGGTATCCATTCTACTCCTGAAAAAGTGGTATCTGTACTTATTTTCATGTGAGATGCACCCCTTGCAAAAATATTAAGTGTCGCTTTGCCATTTTTATCCGTAGCAACTTTTTGGTCTCCATTGATGGTTATTTTTCCATCTAAAGGCGGTTCGGAGTCGACCAATATTTGAGCGGCAATAGTAGGCGTTTCGTTGCCTGCCTCGTCTCTATATTTGGTATATACTTCTCTAATGCCGTCTGCAGTTCCTTCCAAATTCCATTTAGTATTGGGGCGATAGGCTTGCCATCTTGCTTTTATAAAATTCTTTACATTGCTAATCATCATATACTTAGCATCTTCTGCGCTAAGTTCTAAGCTGACTTCTTTGGTTGGATTATTGACAAACCCCTTTTCTGCCACTATTTTAAGAGTTGCATTTTTAGGAGGAGTCTTGTCCAAAAATACACTTTCCTTCATTACAGGCGTTACACTACCAAACTTGTCTTTTAACTGGATAAAGATAATTTTTTCTCCCTCACCTCCGCTAAAAGACCACTGACCATAGTTTCCCTTGAACGGTAACCATGAGGAGTTATCTTTAAAATCTTCATGATTACTGATACGCATCTCTCGTGGTTCGCCTGATGCCATGATTTCTAAAGAAACTGTGGGACTTTGTGTGTATTTACTACCTCCATTAAGTTTGATACGGAAATTTTCAATGCGAACATCTCCTTCACCTGTTTGTGCTTGTGTCAAATGTAGTGTCCCAATACTTAAAATACATACCAGAAATATTTTTGCTAAAAGTTCTTTCATTGCTTGAGATATTAAAATGAGTTCTTAATTCGAGGTTTTAACAAATAAAATTTCTTTTTTTCATTCAAAAAGAGTGCAAATATTTTATTATAACTTTACAAAATTACGATTTTATCTAAAAAAACCATGCAAATTATTTGACTTATAAAAAAGTGAATATATAAAATACTAATAATCAGATATTTACATTAAAATATTTTATTTTACTTCATTGCTCACAAATTTATATTTTTGTAATTATTATAAGTTCTATTAACTTGATATTTATATTACACCTCTAAAAACCATTCATCTAATCACTCATCTATCATAAGAGCTAAGAAATCATAACTATTGTATTACTTATAGGACTCAACGCTTTGCATTTTCTTTTTAAAAAATTAGGAAATAAAGTAAAAAAATGCTTAATTGGGTTAACTATTTTTTGTTAGAACCAATAAAACAAAATAAGATACAATTATTTTTATTTTTATTTTAATATCAATCATCATCTATTAATATCAAAATCAATTATTTACCATTATGAAAAAACAGTTTACAGCCAATTTTTCAGCCTTGCTACTGTTTTTTTGCCTATGGGGGAGCCATCTTGCGCTTGCCCAATCGGGAAGTATCTCAGGCAAAATCACCAATGCAAGTACAAATGAGGCACTCATAGGGGGTACTGTCCAAGTAGTAGGGACTACTTTAGGCACAGTTACAGATGTAGAAGGCAATTATAGGCTTGCAGGTGTACCTGCGGGTAAGAGCATTAGACTACTTATCAAAAACGTAGGCTACAAGGATAAAGAAATTTCAATTACCTTGAATGCTTCAGAGAATAAAGTCCTTGATATTGCTATGGAAGAGGCAGAACTTTTCTTGGACGATGTCGTGGTTACAGGCTTGGCAGTGCAGACCAAACAAAAATAATTAGGGACTTCGAGGGCAACGGTTTCAGGAAAAACCATTGAGGAGCTACCTGCCGTAACCGTAGAAGACGCACTCTTAGGACGCTTGGCAGGGGTGGAAACATACTCTACTGATGGTACGCCTGGGGGAGGTTTCCGTTTCCGTATGCGCGGGGGTAACTCTATCATTGGCTCGTCAGAACCTTTGGTGATTGTCGATGGGATTTACATGGACAACTCTAACAGAAATACCACCAGTGGTGCCAATACAGGCGTTGCCTCTTTTGGTATGAACAATGGGACAAGGGGCTTGCTTGCGGTCAATCCCGAAGACATCGAGTCTATGGAAGTGCTAAAAGGAGCGGCGGCAGCGGCTCTGTATGGTGCAAGAGGGTCAAGTGGAGTTATTGTCATCAAAACAAAGAGTGGAGCGGCAGGCAAAGCCTCTTTGGACTATGCCTTAGATGCAGGCTTTACAGAAGTACATCGTGGCGTACTCAATTATAAAAATAACTGGGCAAGTGGAGAGATTTCGCAGTGGGCTGATTTGATTAATGCCCAAGTAACCAACCCTGTGCTTCGCTATTCACCAACAGAAATCAGTCAGTGGCAAGGCAACCCTTCCAAAGACTGGCTATTAGAGCCTTTCCAAAGAGGAACTTTTACACGCCATACCTTGCGACTGACAGGAGGAACGGAAAAGCTAAGTTATTATGCTTCTGTGAGTTCACAAAGAAATTTAGGACACCAAAAAGGCACGAACTATGGTGCTGATGGTTTCAGGGTAAGCATTACGGCACGCCCTACGGACAAATTGGAAATCAGGGCAAGTGCGGACTATTCCGCAGATACCAGACTCCAACTCCCAGGTGGCTCACCAGGGTTCTTCGTAGTCAATCAGTGGGCAAGAAATAGTAATGCCATGCCTTTCATGCGCTTGCAAGATGTCCGCAACCCGCTCAGTACGGGCTTCAATGCGGTCAGACCCGAAGGCGCAGGCAGAGATTTGGGCATTTATTCACCTGATGACTATGTTACACTGCGAAAAGAAAATAAAATAGGGCGCGTGATTGGGGGGATTAACATGAAATACAATATTTTGGACAACCTTGCTGTTGATGTAAATTTTGGGGTGGACAATAGCAACATAGAGGGCAAGATGATTTACCCCTACGGATTGGTAGGTTTATTCCCACAAGGGCGATTGGATATTGATAATGAAACAATTAGAGCAAAAACACTAACCATCGGGCTTAACCATGCTTGGAAAATCAATGATGCTTTTAACCTCAAATCGGCAATAGGTATGCAGTATGACGACAATACCCGTACTTATAACTACGTGCGTTTCCAAAACCGTAGTCCAATTACACCAGAAGATTTCTTAGGTTCATACACTACCTTTAATGCAGGTTCTAACATTGAGTTCAAAGATATTTTAAAGACAACAGGGGTTTATATTAATGAAACTTTGGGTTATAAAGATAAGATTTTCTTGAACTTAGGAGGTCGTATGGACAAAACTACTGCTTTTTCCAACCAATTTTATTTCTACCCAAGAGCGGCATTGAGCTATGTAGCTACACAGACGATTCGCTTGCGTGCGGCAGTGGGCAGTACAGGTACACAACCGCCTGCTTATTCCTCTTTACCAACTTTTGCAGTAGATGCAGGTGGCTTTGATGGTGCTTCTGCGGTACGTTATGCTGTGATTGGCAATCCTAATTTGAAACCAGAAACGCAAACCGAAATAGAAATTGGGGGTGATGTTTCCTTCCTCAAAGGCAGAATCAACGTAGAATTGACTTATTACAACAAGAGTTTCAAGGACTTGCTACTCACCAGTGCTTCTGTAAATCCTGCCTTAGCGGCAAATAAAGGCTCTACTACCAATATCCAAAATATAGGCACTATGCGTAATCAAGGTTTGGAGTTTAGTGTGAATGTAGCAGTGATAGACAATAAAGATTTTAAATGGAATTTGAGTTTTACTGGGGCTACCTTAGACAACAAAGTAACCAGCCTGAGCATAGGAGGGGTTACTCCTCCTGTTTTGTTGGGTGGTTTGCTAAACGTAGCGCGCATTGTAGAGGGCTATCCTCTCAGTGGCTTGTGGGGGATTACACCCGAATCTGCTAATTCCAGTGATTTCAGATATTTGGGAAGTCCTTATGCCAAGTTAGACTTTAATATTAACAACCAATTGGATTACAAAGGATTGTATTTCAGAATGTTGTGGGGTGGAAAATCTGGCATGAAAAAGTTTAATGCGACTGCCCGCGACCTTGCCGCACCTACTACGCGTATGCACGAGGATTACTGGAATACGCCAAGGACAGACCTCGTAGGGGCTACGGGTACGGGAGGTGTTTTCAATGACTTCTCTCAATGGGTGCAAGATGCGAGTTTCCTCAAATTGCGCTTCCTCACTTTGGGCTATAATGTGCCAAGAAACGTACTCAACGGAAGTTTCTTTAAAGCAAGCAGGGTAAAATCATTGAATGTGTCTTTGACAGGAGCAAACTTGCTTACATTTAGTAGCTATAAAGGTGGTTACGACATAGAGTCAGAAACAAGTGGCTCTGGCGGTGGCAATGCTTGGGTGCGCGGCATAGACTCTTGGGAAGCAGGGATT
>JALOMS010000722.1 GCA_025455345.1 Thermoflexibacter sp.
ACAGTGAGATTGGTGATCTATTCTGATCTTTGCTTTCCATGGTTTATTTATATTTCCGCCAACATCTGAAAGAGTTGGTACAGTTGTTTTTCTCATAACTTTTATTTATTAATAAATTTAAAATTATATCCCCAACTCATGCAAGCGTAACACTTGCGCTAAAAAAGATTCAAGACTCAGCCTTAACCAGTTTGGATTCCCCTACACCACTTCCCCCAACAGCGTACCCGCCGTACAACTTGTTACCAATACGTTTACATAGTCGCCTTTTTGGTGATTGCCTTTGGGAAAAATCACCACCTTATTTTGGGAGTTTCTGCCTTGCAAGTGTTCTTGGGAACGCTTAGAGAATCCTTCTATCAAAACTTTATGCACTTTGCCGACCTCTCTTTGATTTCTTTGGTAAGAGAGTTTGCGTTGTAAATCAACAATTTCCTGCAATCTGCGCTTTTTTACGTCCAAAGGAATGTCATCTGCATACTTGCGCGCCGCCAGCGTGCCTGGGCGTTCAGAGTAGAAAAACATATACGAAAAGTCGTATTGGACGTACTCCATGAGCGAAAGCGTATCTTGGTGTTCCTCTTCGGTTTCGGTGCAGAAGCCCGCAATCATGTCCGAAGAAATGCCACAATTTTCCCCTAAAATGCGGCGAATAGAATCTATGCGCTCCATGTACCAAGCGCGGTCGTAAGTGCGGTTCATCAGTTCCAACACACGACTGTTCCCACTCTGCACAGGTAAGTGAATGTACTTGCAAATATTTTCGTACTTCGCCATCGTGTGTAGCACATCGTCCGTCATGTCTTTGGGGTGAGAAGTGGAAAAACGCACCCTCAAATCAGGACTCACCAAAGCCACCATTTCCAAAAGGTTCGCAAAAGTTACCGCAGGTTTGCCTTGCGCTATTGCCAAGTCCGTTTCCTTCTTGTTTGCCTCGCCTGCCCACTTGTAAGAGTCCACATTTTGCCCCAAAAGCGTAACTTCTCTGTATCCTTCGTTGAATAAGTCCCTCGCTTCTTGCACAATAGACTCAGGGTCGCGACTGCGCTCTCGCCCACGCGTGAAAGGCACGACACAGAACGAACACATATTGTCGCACCCACGCATGATAGAAATAAAAGCACTGATACCGTTAGAGTTAAGACGGACAGGCGCAATATCAGCGTAAGTTTCCTCCCTTGACAGCAGTACATTCACTGCCTTGTCGCCGTCATCTACTTGCTCTACCAAGTTGGGCAAATCTCTATATGCGTCAGGTCCTACAACTATATCTACTATTTTTTCTTCTTCTAAAAACTTGGTTTTCAGGCGTTCAGCCATGCACCCCAGCACCCCAATAATCATTTCGGGCTTTCTTTTTTTCATGCCGTTGAGGTGGTCAAGGCGGAAACGCACCGTTTGCTCTGCCTTCTCACGAATGGAGCAAGTATTCAAAAATACCAAATCTGCTTCCTCTACATTAGAAGTAGTGCCAAATCCGTGCTTCTGCATAACAGACGCAACTATCTCACTATCAGAGAAATTCATCTGACAACCGTAACTTTCTATGTATAACTTTCTCTGTCCTGCCTTATAGTTGTCTGGGAGGGTTTTGGTATCACACACCTCGACCTTTTCGTCGATGATGATGTCTATGTCTGAAATTAAGTCCATTTATATTTGAATGATAAATGATGAATTATTAACTATAAATGTTTGATTATTAGTTGTTTGGTGTTTTTTATATTCAACTCCTTACGGAGTTGGGTGATGTTGCTATTTTATTTTTTCTACCAATATTATATCGCAACGGCGAACCGTTCCTAACGGAATAAAATACAGATTATCAAGAACTTATGTTAAAAATTAAACAACCCTGATAAGGGTTAAATATTGGTAGCACAAACCAATTCCCCTATACATCTCAACTCCATGAGGAATTGAACTTTTCTTACTAAAAATAATTAATTGATTATGAACATAAAACAATTAAACTTCTTCAATATTTTTCTGAAATATCAACTCATAAGTGTCTAAATTTAAACAACATAAATTTTCAACTTGCTCGTAATCATATACTTTATGTGGTTTATTGTAAACACAACCATTATCTAATGGAATGATGTTGCTATTTTCTTTCAGTGCATTTTCTATGTCTTTAAAATAGAACACCTCATGCCCATGAATTACTTTTTTATCTTTCAGTTTTATGCTGTCATATTCAAACTTTCTCGATTCTACCATGGAAACAGTATCTGAAAATATATCGTCTATTTTCGTATTAAAGCCCGCATGAACCAACCAAAAGCGGTCTAATTCAATGTAATAAGGCAATTTCTGGATAAAATGTAGATACTTTTCTTTTAAATTTCCATTTTCATCAAGAAGATTTGCGCTTTTATTAATTCTCTCTACAAATTTCTGAAACAGTTTAGGCTCATAATCTGCGTAGGCTTGTAGGAGGTTTTCTTCATGATTACCTCTCAATGTATGTATCTGATAACCATTACCTAAGGGCTGTTGAGTCATAATTTAAATTTCGAATATTTTTTTGAATGTTTATTCGCATTGATTCAGGTTTAGTTGCTCAGAGAGTATTTTTGTCAGTGCCTTTAATAATGTTTATTTAGTTGTAAATTGCGTTTTATTACCATTTTTCAATGGTGAAGTAAAAAAGAAATTCATTATCTCAAACGTTGGGCATATTTGTTTCATCAATGTTCTAGTGTTTATTCCTTGCACAATATAGTATCC
>JALOMS010000723.1 GCA_025455345.1 Thermoflexibacter sp.
TAGATTGGCAAAAAATTAATAATCAGGCATCTAACGAACTTAGCAAAGAAATCAAAGAAGCGATAAATACACTCCAAGATGAAAAAAGCTCCCTCACCGCACAGACTACGGCTTGTGCTATCCTTGCCAAAGACAAGTCAGGCGGGAAGATATTATTGAAATTAGCTTCAGAAAATAAACTGACAGAAATACACAAAAACGAAATAGCAAAATATATCTTCGACAATGAAGACCAAACTATACGCATTGCCGCTACGAGCTACTTCCCCAAAGCAGGGCGTAAAGCATTGCTTTCTATTGATAAGATATTAAACACTAATGGATTAGTAGAAAATGGCGCAAAACTATTTGCCAATAAATGTGCTACTTGCCACAAAGTAGGAAATATAGGTAAAGATATAGGTCCAGAACTTACCCAAATCAAAAACAAATTTGACAAGACAGGACTCTTAGATGCAATCATTCACCCCAACGCAGGAATCGTATTTGGATACGAGCCTTGGATAATCACTACCAAAAACAATCAAGCAACCTATGGACTATTAGTTTCTGAAGGACAAACTATTGTCATTAAAGATGTTACAGGAAATCGCACTGTTATTCCTCAAAGTGAAGTAGTAGAAAAGAAAAGACAAAATATTAGCCTAATGCCTGACGCATATAGTTTAGGTTTATCAGAGAAGGACTTGGCAGATTTGGCTACTTATTTGTTTTCCATCAAAAGTGAGTAAGAAATCTTAAGATTATATCAAAAAAATCTGATACTTGCTTAAAAAAATACAGGACAGTCTATATGCCTACTTCCTTTCTTTTTTCTCTTATCGTACCTTGGGGCGAGTGTAACAGCTATTTCATGCGCTCCTCCTGAGCGATTTAGAGAAGAAATAGTAGCATCATAACTATAAGTAAAAATCAAATTTTTGTACCTAAAACCCATTAAACCAGCGAGGGCATCTTGATTGATGCGTCCTGCTACGTTTTGTTGGATAGGAATTCCTCTATACCACAAGCCTACAATCAAAGGCTCGTAAAAAAAATTTACTCCTACGTCTAACTGGTCAAAAGGTGCTTGCCTTTGATACAAAATAGCAGGAGAAATAGAAATATCCTTATCCCAATCTTTTGAAAATGAGAATTTTGCGCCCGATTGTATAGTTTGGCGCATTGCCAATCTTTCGCTTGTATTGACGATAGACTGATACGGACGAGTTAGATGATGTATGCCCACCCCAAACCAAAAAGTTTGGTTATGAATCAAAAAACCTGTGGAAAAATCAGGATAATGGATAAAATTCCCCACTAAATTTTCTCTGGTAGGACTTCCTGAACTAATTTGGTCTTGGAATACCAAGCGAGAAAAATCTGTGGTGCGAAAAGTATAAGCCCCCTGCAAGCCTAAGCGAGCAACCCATTTTTTAGTAAATCGGAACTGATACGAATAAGCCAAGAGCAGACTCGTAGAAGTCAATGACAAGGAACTTAATCTATCTTGGAGGAGCATAGCCCCCAATCCCGAATCATAATAGTCCCAATTATAATCAAAAGAAAAAAGATTGGTTTCATAAGTATTGGGGATATTAGGATATTGATTTCTGTATTGGGCAGTTGCCCTATACTGAGGTACCGCCCCCGCAAAAGCAGGGTTCATGTACATAGGAGAAGCATAAAATTGAGTAAAGTTAGCGTCTTGTCCATAGATGTTATCTACTTGCCCTAAAACAGCTAATATCAATAGTTTAGTAAAAAATAACCTAATAGTTTTTGCCTTTTTCATAGAGAAATTCGAGATTTTGGATAACAAAAGAACAAAAAATATACTAAAAATATCGGAAGTAAGCCAACTTTTGTGCAAAGAAATCAGCTTCTCAACCTTTTCATCATAATATTAAAAAAATTAAAAAGCCATGCAACCTTTTGTCTTACATTTGCATCTTGTTATCAAATTGGAAAAAATAATACATAAAAAAGACAAAACCCGAAACACAAATCATCGAAGGGCAGATGTTTAAATTATTAAAATTATATAAAAACGAAAATGACTTAATCGCAGACTGCTTGGCGGGCAAGCGCAACGCACAAGAGGCTTTGTATAAAAAATACAGTAGCAAGATGTTAGCTATATGTATGCGTTATCTTTCAGACAAGGCAGAGGCAGAGGATGCGATGATTAATGGATTTATTAGAGTTTTTTCTCAATTGGAAAATTTTAGAAAAGAAGGGAGTTTTGAAGGGTGGATACGTCGAATTATTGTCAATGAAGCATTAGCAATATTGAGGAAAAAAAGCAAAATGTATTTAGAGCCTGCGGAAAATGCGGACTATCATAGTGATTATCAAATAGAAGAGAAACATTTGGAAGCTGAAGAGCTGATGGGAATGATACAAAAACTACCCACAGGTTATCGTACAGTTTTTAACTTATATGCCATAGAAGGCTATAGTCATAAGGAAATCGCAGAAACGCTGGGGATTACGGAAAGTACCTCGAAATCTCAACTAAATCGCGCCAGAAATATGCTCAAAAATGAATTATTAAAAATAGATAAATCTTGGCAGACAGACATCGATGAGGTTACAAATCCAAGTCGGGAACTAAAGTTGGTAACACCAGTATTAATGTGAAAATCAAATTTTTAAACAACTTTTAGCCTATTCTTTCTCACACAATATTGAAACAAGAAATAAGTATGAACATAGATAAAATATTTAAAAATAAACTTTCAAATCACCAA
>JALOMS010000116.1 GCA_025455345.1 Thermoflexibacter sp.
GTGGGCTATTATGGCTTTCTTATATATACTTACTTTCCTTTTTCCTAATAGCAATCCTTCTTTGGATGCCTTGGATTATGCCGCTGGCATTAAGTTCAACTTCGATTTATTGGAGGAGCATCACTTGCTGCATAATATCCCTGCTTATGTTCTTTATTCTTTCCTTTCCCCTAATGTTGAGGCTTTACAGCTGATGTGTTTTTTATCGGGTATCTACTTTTTTTTGCTCTTGATAGTTTTCCGAAATCTATTGCTTGTTCTTGATTTCCACTTTTTAACCTTTCATAAATTTGAGAGGCAAAACGCTTTTCTTTCCCTACTTTTTCATAGTTCACACCCCAAATTTCACTAAGCATTTCATAGTATTCTCTCCTTGTGAACTTTGCCGCAATAGATTTATAATGAAGTACCAGCCATAATTCAAAGGCATCATTGGAATACGCAACTTTTAAATTCTTAGATTTGGCAAGCCTAATAGCATTGTTAAAATCTTCTTTTTGACCTTCTTGGTCAGGCTTTACATCAAAATCAAAAACGACCCAAACTTCTTTACCTCTATGCTCTTCCCTTTTGGATAGTGCGATTGCTTTATTGACCAATGTCATTTTAGAAGCACCATAGCCAATTGCCTCTACTGAGGCTGTTACTACTGGAAAAGATTTAAAGTATTCAGGTTCAGTATTTTCTCCTTCACAGATTATCAAAAAAGATTTCCGAACTTCTTTACTGTCTATGTTATATGGGCTTTTGCTGGTTTTTCTCTTATTCCAAGCCTTATTTTCATCTACTTTTTTAAGGGGTTTATTACTCATGATTCTTTCAGAAATAAGTTATCCATTTTGTTCAGCAAAGGAACTGCGCCATACTTGCCTTGCATATAATCTTTATCAAAAGAAGAATCGTTGCGAACTCCTTTGAACTCTACCAATGTAGAAATCGTAGAACTACCAAATTTATCTTTTTCTACAAAGCAAATCTGGTCGCGGCGTAGTAAACTCATTTTTTGCAAACTTACGTCATGTGTAACAAAAATCAGTTGGGCATGGTTGGGATTTATTTCTTTGGAATTAAAAAGGCTTACTATCTTTTTTGTGAGAGCAGGGTGCAAGCGCGCATCAAACTCATCAATCACCAATACTCTCCCCTCTCTAAGTGTATCAATTAGGATTGGGCTTAGATAAAAAAACTTTTTTGTCCCTTCTGATTCCCATTCCTCAAAATCAGATGTAATTTCTCCTATTTTTTGATTATTTAAATTATATATGTTCCTTTTAGATAGGAATTTATCTTGCTTTTGAATTTTACCTTGTCTAAATAATTCTTTGAGTTCATCTGGCAACTCATTTGGGAAAGATTTTTCATCTTCTTCTAACAATTCGACATCTTCTATTCCCAAATCTGCCGCTTTCAATAAATCCAATATTTTTTGTTTTTCGTTTGGGTGTTTCATCTTATCTCCTACCAACTTTTCAAATCTAACATCATCTAATGCCGAGATAACTCCTATTTTCCCAATGTATTCTGTGATTGTTCTTGCTATCTTTCCACCCATCGCAGAAACGGCACTTAAAAATAAAGAGTTGTTCCTAAAAATCTCATTATCACCTTTCTGTGATAAATCTTCAAACTTTTTTGCTTCTTTAAATGCACCTTCATTTACTCTGACATTCATGCCTTCCCGCACAAAAAAGGGCTTTTCTACTCCTTTGGGTGCGCCAAAAAGCCATTCAGTTAATACTTCATTTGCTTTAATTTCAAAACCATATCTATACAGTCGCTCTTTGCCTTCTTCATCTTTGAGTGTAAAAATGAGTTGGAAAAAAGAAGGCTCGTTTTGGTTTTCTTCGCTTAAAGCAAAATACTTTATCAGCCTACCAATCATTTCTTCTTCTCTCACTGAAAATCTTACCAATAACACAAAGGTCAAAATAGCCTTTATTAAGTTGCTTTTCCCACTCGCATTTGCACCATAAATTGCCTTACTTTTTAGCCCTTTCAACTTACTCTCTGTAAAAATGACATTGTTCTCATCAACTTCTGAGTATTTAGAAGTGATATTTGCCGCTTCTAAGGAGAGTGTTTGTAAGGTTTTAAAAGACCTAAAATTAGAAATAGAAAATTCTATAAACATAGTCTATATAATCAATTTGTGATTTTTTCACAAATGTATAACTTAGTTTGGCAAAAATAGCATTGTTTTTAAAATATTCAAACCATTTCTATCGCTCCCCTTCCCATTTGGTCGTGAATGTAATACCTATTTTCACAAAAAGCAGAAAGTTCGTACTCAATCCATTGCTTAATTCTGAATTCTTCTTTTACAGGATAAAGCAAGTGAACATTGGGTCCTGCATCTAAGGTAAAGCAAACAGACAAGCCTGTTACTTGTCTAAACTCTCTGATTTTCTCAATGATTCTCAACGTATTGGGGTGCATGAGGATAAACGAAGGGTCAGAGTTCATCATCAAACCATGCAAGGTCAGAGCCTCATTTTCTACGATTTTGATGAATATTTCCATATCTCCTGTTTTCAAGGCTTCTATCAACATCGCAAGATGCGTATTGGCTTGCTGATAACGTATATTGGCAAAAGGGTGGTAATTCATCAAGGCGTGTCCCGCTCTACTTGATACACTTTTCTCTGAAGAACTTACTATCAATATGGTATCCCTAAATTCTTGGAAAACTTCATGTAAGTCATAAGAAAAAGGAATTGCGTACTCGTCAGAGGAGTCTGCTAAGATAGCTGTTTTTCCCCAAACTGTTGCGCCACCATAGACTGACCTACACGCACTCCCCGAAGCTAAACGAGCCAAAAAGGAAGCCTGTCGGAAAAAAGCCTCATCTTTAGTCAAATCTCCTCCATTGAACTCCTGCGCTATACTACACAAGCAGAGAGCCAACGCACTCATACTTGAGGCAGAGGAGGCTATGCCTGCTGAGTGAGGAAAAGAGTTTTGAGATGTTATATTAAGATAGATATTTTTTAGAAAGCTATATTTATGACTATCAATAAGTTCCAGTGATTTGATAAAGGAAACTATTTTTTGTTTAAATTTTTCATTTTCTTTCCCTTCAAAACAGAAATCAACCTGCAATCCTTCTCTCTCTGCAAAAGAGATTTCCATTGTTGTAAATGAGGAATCTAAGGTAAAACTTAAAGAGGGATTTTGAGGTATTTGTATATCCTTTTTGCCCCAATACTTGACTAATGCAATATTAGAAGGGCTACGCCATGCTATTTTTCTCACAGATTTGTATGATGTAAGTCTAAAAAATTAAATATATGATGACACCTTAAGTGATTAGATAGGAGATTTACAAAATTAACAAAATAATTAGAAGATTGTTAGAATCGGGCAAAGAAATTAGTTTACTTAGCCTTACTACACCAAAGATTATCTGATATTCTAAATCTCCAAGGGAGCAATGCGTCTTCTTCCGCATACGCTACTCCGACTCTGGCACTTGTGGTAATTTTTTGATGATTTGTTGGCTCTCCTCCATCAGCAAGCCAGATACTATCTCCTTGCAAATCAGTCGCATAATCTTTGGTAGTAATGCCCAATGCTTTGGCTAACGCCCCAGGTCCTGCGGTAAGATGATAGGATAATTGATTCATATTGCGTCTTTGAAGCATGAACTCTATCCCCTCTATGGGTTCTACACCTCTAATAAGTACCGCATCTGCCTGTCCAGCTTGATTAGTAACAACATTGAACAAGTGATGAATTCCATAACAAAGATAGACATAAGCAACCCCACCTTCGGCAAACATAATTTGATTTCTTTTAGTTTTGCCATAATAAGCATGACACGCTTTGTCTTTAGCTCCACAATAGGCTTCTGTTTCCACTATTTTGCCAATTGTTAGCTGGTTTTCAAAATTAGTACATAAATATTTGCCCAATAGCAACTGTGCAACCTCGACCACATCTGGATTCAAATAAAAAGAAGATGGTAACTTATTCATGCTTACAAAATATCATCTTTATATCCTAAAATAGAATAAGATGCTTGGTTATTGTATTTGATGATTTCTTGGAGTGCTGTGTCAAAATGCTCCATTTTTAGTAGCAAATGACCATTGGCTAAATAATTGACGCTTTCCAAAGCAACTTGTACTGCTCTGAAAACCAAATCTTTGATAAAAGCCTGAGATACACCTTCTATCTTATCTGCCAACACACCTATATCCAAATGAGTAGCATCGTATGAGTGTAAGTAGTTTTTCAGATATTTCATACGCAAAGCCCGATTAGGTACGTCAAAATAAACGATTTGATTAATACGCCCAGGTCGGTCTTTGATAGCTCTCTCCATTCGTTCTAAAGAATTGGTAGTGAGTATAAAAACCACATTATCATCGGCATTGAATCCATCTAACTGGTCCATCAACTCACCCAATGTGCCTCCATAAGCATTGATTTCCCTCGAAGCAAACACCAAATCTACGTCTTCTAATATGACCAAAGACGGTTGGAGCATACGAGCCAAGTTACAAACAGACTTGATATGTACTAAAGAATTTCCAGAGGCTACTATACAAGTTACATCTTTGAGAGTGTGATAAATATAATGGCAAGTATAGGTTTTGCCTGTTCCGGGACTGCCATAAAATAGCAATCCTCTATGCAAGGGGATTTGATACTTTGACAATTTTTCTTTGTGAGCAAAAAAATCAAATACATTCCGTTTGATGATTTGTAAAATATCTTCTTCCAATACAATGCTATCGTCTGTCATAGGTTTGGGTGGAAGAAATGTAATATTTACATCACGATAATACATCGTTTCTCCATCATCACTTTGTATTTCACGGTCATAATTCAAACTGAGCAACTTATTCTTATAAATACTATTTTTGACAGCATATTCATCTATAAAATCTATGATTTTATCCGCAAATTCTTCTTTGAAGCAGGCAATATCTACATAAGTTTGAGCATGAAACCGAATATGCAAAACAAAATGTCCCTGTTCTCCATTTTTTACAATCCAAATCCTTTGTCTTGGAATAAAGACTTCTGTATTATGCCCTGTTTTGAAGTGAATAGAAGATGGTTTTGTAATTTTTTTGTCATCATCTCCAAACCAATTGATATACATAAAATAAGGTAGAAAACCATCATTGGTACTCTCGATGAGCGTAACGTCTTTATAATTTTTGATAAATGCGTCAAGTGCATGATAGATGTCCACATAACGGTATTGGGGATAGCTCACCGTATAAAACTCAAACTTAGTCTTGTATCCTACTAAACTCCCAATTTTCAGGTCTATATAAACTCTGATTCGTCTTTTGTATTCGTAATACGCATAACTACCCACCAACACAAAGATAATCAATGCCAGCAACCAATGAGAAATATATGCTCCTAAAAAGTTTATTATCAAATAAATAAGAATGGCTATAACAAGTATTCTGGAAAACATGAAAGAAAGTTATGGTTTAATAATTTTGTATTAATGAGTGCAAATATACCAAGTTTTTCATTTTTTCTCCCTGAATCTCATAAATAAGTACGAACCAACCAGCATAAGCACGCCTATTACCATAAATACTACTACTTTTTGTACAGTCTCAAACCCCGCCATATCCTTCCAAAACAGCTTAATAAAAGCAATCGTAAAGTAAGCGATTGATAGACGAAGCAAAGGCTTGTAAGGATTTGAATTTGAATTAAATAATAAAATGATTGCATGAAGAATTAACACTATGGTAAGCCAAACACCTGTCCAATTTGGCGTAAAATATCCTATCAAACTTGAATAAGCCAAAGCAATAAAAATATGTGTAAAAAGCAAGTCAATTGTCCATGCTGTATGATTTTGAGAAGGATAACGTACCTGTTTTTGATAAGTAAGCAAAGAGAATACTACAATCATGCCAAGCATTAGCCCAAAGCTAACTATCTCATAAGGAGAGCTATACAAATCTATTCCTAACTCCTTGTCGACGAAGGCAATCAATAATCCCATGAATCCAGCCAACATACCCAAACGAAAAGCAAGCAAATAATTATTATGTAAGGGAGCAATCTTGTCTTTGAAATAAGTTAAAACAAAGAAATAAAAGCCTACAATATAAAAAACACCTGAAACATCAGGGACTTGTAAGAAATTTGCGCTGGTGAGTACGGTATAATATAACCATAAGCACAAAGCCAAAAAATAAAAGCTATAAGTAAATAAAAACCTGTATTTTGAGGTTTTAGCAACATCTAAAACAAAACCTTTTTTGTAAAACAAAATACCAAATAATACCACAACCCCCGCAAAAGCACTCAAATAGCCTATTTGCAAATCCCCAATCGCTGAAAAAATACCCAAAGTAGCTATCACCGTAAGTATGTGTATCTCAATAAGCAAAGCAGTACGTTTTACAAATTCATTCAATATAAAACCGTTCAATACCGAAATCCACAAAGCTACAGGGAGGTATGCGGGATACACACGATTAGTATAAGATAAATGCAACAGAGGGACAAGCAAATAAAATAATTCCCTTAATAATTTCATCAACCAAAGGTTTTTGCTATTAGGATTAGTTTTCTCATAGAAAAATTGTAAAAACCATAGACTTACAAATACTTCTATGATAGCCGTTTTGCCCAAGACTGTTTGTAAAGGAAAAATAAATGAATTGACCACTAAAATAGACTCCCTGATGCCTAAAACAATCAGCCCAATGTGCAAAAAACCGAACCACTCTGTTATTTTCAAATTGTTTTTCAGTCCCCACCAAACAAATCCATACAAACCTATGATTGCCAAGTTAAAGGTCAGCTCTCTAAGTAAGAAATAACAAGGAATCCAAATAGCAAACCCTAACCACAGAGGAATCGCTTCTGATAACCAATAATTTATATTTTTTTCTAAAACATCATTTTGACTTTCGCTTAGGGTCTGATAGTTTTTCATCAATAACTTAAATACTCCTAATATAGCTCCCAAAGACAGCAGATTGATATAGCCATCTGTCCACAATCTCTGCCCCCAATTCTCAATAATTTCACCAAATGATAAGAATATTTGCCCCAAAGCCACAAATAGTATTAGATAGCCCTCCTTGCGAACTCCAGAGAGATTGAAATTGAACCCACAAAAAATCAATGCAATCGCTTCTACCGCCCAGAATATACCTTCAATATTTCGTTCTAACATCACAGGCACCGCCAACCCAACAAAAGTCCCAATGATAATAAAAAATAAAACCTGCATTTTTTCACTCAACTGTTTGCGGAGCAAAAAGTAACCTATCAAGAAAAGCACGGCGTTAGCGATATATACTAAACCCAAAGCAAATCGCAGATTAACAGCCTCATAAAACCAAAAAAGATTGTATAAAAGCAAACTTCCCGCTCCAGCCAAGATAGCAATAGATAGTCGTTCTAAATTTTGCTTGGGTTTTCTGTTTTCAAATAAACTAACATAAAAAAACATATAGCCAAATGCACTGACTATCAGTGTATAAACTACTACTAAAAATCCAGAGTCAAGTTGGGAAAATGCGATTCCCAAAGCCGTTGAAGCGGTGATAAAAACGAGGAAATCTCCCAGTTGCCACTTGATTTTAGCCGCTATATAAACAGAAGCCACACAAAGCAACCACAAATAGACAAAATAAAAAATAGGAATACTTGGACTATTTAGGTAAAAAGGAGAAAATACTCCACCTAAAAGGCTAATAGTCAGGACTATCTTAGTTTCAAACCGCAAAGCAAGCCACTTTGCAAAGACTGTATTGACCAAAATAAGCGCAAAGCTAAATATAACATTTGCAAATATAGGGAAGATGACAGAATCTGATAAATAATACAAAATCAAGAAGTTAATTGCAATAGAAAGTCCCAATAATGCAGACCCAAATTCATGATATTTTTGTTCTTTTTTGAGTAAGGTAAACCCACCGAACAGAATACCAAAAGAGGCAATGAAACTACCACTAATTTTGAAAGTCTCGAAATAGACATCAGGAATAAACTGCATTAAGTAAGTGAAACCCAGTAAAATAGCAATTACACCGCCTACCGTCATAAAAAAAACAGGTAAGCGATTTTGTGTTTTGTAGTGTTCGTAGGTATTGAGGAACAAGTCCCTAAACTGAGCCAAAGGCATTAACAAATCGGAAAGAAAAGCAGGGATTTCAAATGCTGTTTCTTGTTGTTTTTCAGTATTTTTGCTTTGAGTTGTTTTTTTATGTTTTTCTCTCTCTTCTTGTGCTTTTTTGCGAAGATTTTCTATTGTTACGTTTCTATCTTGGTGAGATACAGGGTCTTTTTGTGGTTTTTGTACCTCAGTTTTGCTCTTTTCCTTTTCTTGGAATTGCTTTAATATTGCTAAAATATCTTGCGGTTTTTCCTCTTTCGAGTGCAAGATTTCCTGCGGTTTTTCCTCAACTACATCTATCTCTTCTCTTTCTAACTGATGCTCAACCTCAGTGAGTCTTGATTTCAAAAAGCTAATCTCTTTGAGAAAATATCGCTCTAATTGAGCGATTTGGGCTTTGATTTGTTCAAGTTCAGTTTTATCTATCTTAGACATATTTTCCAAAATTTTTAGAAATTTAGTCATTTTACTCAATTTAACAAATTTGTATGAAAGAAACCATGAGGTAGGGCTTAGATTCTTCAGAAAATCCTTTCAATCCAAGTCAAAATTTTTTTATTCAAATTTTGGAATTATCAAATTTAGTCTTACCTTAGTGTACAAAATACACCTTTTTTTAATCTATTACTTATTATGAAACTCACTCAAAACCTTTATGGTACATCATTAGCCTTACTTACCGATTTGTACCAAATCACTATGGCTTATGGTTATTGGAAATCAGGCTTAACAGAAAAACAGGCAGTTTTTAATTTATTCTTTAGGCGAAATCCTTTCCAAGGCGGTTTTACCATTGCTTGTGGCTTGGATTATGTGATTGATTTCTTAGCCAATTTCCATTTTTCTCAAGATGATGTAGATTATTTGGCTACATTGAAAGGGAATAATGGAGAAGCACTTTTTGAAGAAGGTTTTTTACAGTATTTGAAAGAGATGAAATTTGACCTTGACGTAGAAGCTATCCCCGAAGGTACGGTGGTATTTCCTCAAGAACCTATGGTAAGAATCAAAGGTTCGTTGATTCAAGGACAACTGATAGAAACTCCTTTGCTCAATATTATCAATTTTCAAAGCCTCATTGCTACCAAAGCCGCTCGTATGTGCTTAGCCGCCAGAGGGGAAGCGATATTGGAGTTTGGTCTTAGAAGGGCGCAAGGGATAGACGGTGGAATAGCGGCGAGTCGTGCGGCATATATCGGTGGGTGTCATGCCACTTCCAATGTATTAGCGGGCAAGTTATTTGATATTCCTGTGCGTGGCACTCATGCACATAGCTGGGTGATGTCTTTTGATACAGAGCTGGAAGCATTCAAGGCTTATGCCGAAGCTATGCCTAACAACTGTATATTTTTAGTCGACACTTACGATACGGTTGAGGGCGTTAAGAAAGCCATAGAAGTAGGCAAATGGCTGAATGAACAAGGATTTAAAATGGCGGGTATTAGGTTGGACTCTGGCGACTTAGCCTACTTGAGTATCCAAGCGAGAAAACTACTGGACGAGGCTGGTTTTCAGGACGCAGTAATCGTCGCAAGTAATGACCTTGATGAGCATATCATCAATAGCTTGAAACAACAAGACGCACAAATTACTGTTTGGGGAATTGGTACGAAATTAGTTACGGGGAACGACCAACCCGCACTTGGGGGAGTGTATAAAATCGGAGCAGTCAAAGAAGGCGAACATTGGGATTATAAGGTAAAACTCTCCGAACAAGCTATTAAAATCTCTAACCCTGGGATTTTGCAAGTAAGGCGATTTTATGCTGATAATCTCTGTATGGCAGATATGATTTTTGATGAGGAAAATCCGCCCGCAGGTATCAATACCATCATAGACCCTTTGGATAGCACAAGACGTAAAAATATAGATGCAAGCGTAAAATACAAAGACCTTCTGCAACCTATTTTTAAAAATGGTAAATTAGTGTATCAAAGTCCATCAATCCACCATATCCGAGAAAACGCACAAGAAGAAATAAAAACCTTGCACAATAGTATCTTGCGTTTTACTAATCCTCATCAATATCCCGTAGGTCTGGAGAAAAACCTATATGATATGAAGACTGATTTGATTTTGAAACTAAGACATTTTAAGTGAGCATTAGGTTAGTATCAACTATTTCTATTTTGATTTATGCTAATGTTTAATTGGTTTTAGGTCAAAAACTTGTCAGATACCTTTA
>JALOMS010000724.1 GCA_025455345.1 Thermoflexibacter sp.
AAAAATTAGCTCTTTTGCTTGTTTGGGTTTGATAAAATCCTTTGCTTTTTTGGCTTTTAATCCTGTAGTAATAAGAATAGGGGTCAGTATGCCTATTAGGAGTTCCTTAATATAAGCCAAATCAATTACCTCACCTAATCCTAATAGAGCTAATAACATCCAAATCGTCAATAGACAAAGTTCGATAGCCGTGAGTATTTTCATTTTTTATAATATTAATTTTAGATTTTACTTTTTAATCATAGATAGGTGTTATCTGTTGCACACTTGATGTTTTCAAAGATAGTAATTTTTATCAAGTTTCTGCACATTATTTGGGTTTATTACTGATTGCTCCAGCGATAGCGTTATTTTGTGGTGAATCTAAATGAAAACTAAAGAGATAAACCTTTTATATTCGCTTTATTTTTATATCTTTGTATTCGCAAAGTAACCAATTACCTTCAAACTTTTGACTCGCCTCATTCTTTTCAAGTTTTTTAAACCAAATCAAGATGTACGGATTAGTAAATCAAGCTATTGAGGATATGATAACTCATCAGTTTAGTGTAGCAAAATGGGAGGAAATTAAGAAAACTGCCTGTTTGGGGGATATGGCTGGCTTTGAAAATATGCAAAGCTATCCTGATAACTTGACCTATGATTTGATAGGTGCAGTTTCAAAGACCCTTGATATAACAACAGAACAAGTCTTGGAGGCATTTGGAGAGTATTGGGTGCTTTATACGGCAGAAAAAGGATACGGAGATATGCTTAAAATGGCAGGGGATAGCTTGCCTATATTTATGAATAACCTCGATACCTTGCATAGCATAGTAGGGAGTATGATGCCCAATCTTAGACCTCCCTCTTTCCAATGTACCGAAATTACAAATCACTCTCTAAAGTTACATTATCATAGTAAACGCATAGGCTTAACGAATATGGTGATTGGGCTGATTAAAGGCTTAGGGAAGCGGTTTGGGACGGTATGTGAGGTAAGCCTTATTGAAAGCAAAAAAAGTGAACAAGGACAAGAAGATGTATTTTTTGTGAAATGGTAAGTAAATTTTTTAATTAATCAAATTCTTATGCAACAGCCAATCCCCAAAGAGTTTTTATTACAAGTATTTCCCTTTTATTTTGCTTTTGATGAGCGTTTGTCTTTTGTTCACGGTGGGCATTCTTTCTCGAAGTTAGTAGAAAATGTGAGCATTGGAACTTCTATTTTTGACTTTTTAGAGCTTCAAAGACCTCAAATTCCTGCGATTTCTATTCATAATATCATAGAAAATCAAAGAAGTATATTTGTGTTCAGGCTACTTTCATCAAAAATAGACTTGAAAGGACAAATAGTGTATAGTGAGGTAGATAATCTATTTTTCTTTCTTGGCTCGCCTGCTGTCAAAGAGGCTAACGAGCTTATTAAAAATCGCCTTACTCTCAATGATTTTGCCTTGCATGACAATACGATGGAGTTCCTTTTCATCTTGCAAGCCTATCAGAACCAACTAAATATGAGATTGGCTGATAAAAACAAAGAATTGGAATACAAACAACATGAAATAGAAGCCCAAAACGAAGAACTTAAACAGCAAAGAGAAGAAATACTATCTATCAATGAGCGATTAGAGGAATTGGTCGTAAAACGCACAGAAGAACTACATAAAACCATAGATAATCTCTATGTCCAAAACCAAAATCTGGAACAATTTTCTTACATCGTATCCCATAATATACGCTCTCCCATCGCTCGTATCATGGGACTTTTACAGCTATTTGATTATCAAAATATCAATAACTCCTTCAATATCCAAGTCTTACAATACATAGATGAATGTGCCAATAATCTCAATAATATCATTGCCGACCTTTCAGAAATTATTTCTATTAGGAAGAATTTAGAAAAGAATAAGGAATATGTGGCTTTACAAGCTAATGCTGAGTCTATCTTAGAATCTTTGAAAAGTGAGATTATTCAGACAAATGCAAAAATTACCATAGAATCCAAAGGCATTGATACTATTTTTTCTATCAAGGCATATTTACAGAGCATCTTATACAATCTTGTTTCTAATGCGCTTAAGTACAAATCTTCTTTGAGAACTCCACAAATTACTATTGTTTTCCAACAAGTAAAAGGAAATTTGGAAATTATCGTAAGGGACAATGGAATAGGGATTGACTTAGAAAATATCAGCGAATATCAGATTTTTGGCTTGTACAAAAGGGTACATAATCATGTAGAAGGCAAGGGATTAGGGCTTTATTTGGTCAAAACACAAGTAGAAGCATTGAATGGCAAAATAGAACTCACGAGTACCTTGGGAGAAGGTACTACCTTTACGGTTACATTACCTATATGAATATCAACAATTAATAGATATTCAATGCAGAGTGTCCTACACAGTTTAAAAACCAAATCTCAGACTTTCGTAAACGTGCATAGCAAAAAAGTGATTTTATTTCCAGAAATATATTATTTTGCTGGTAGAAAGGCAATAAAATAGCTATAAGCGATACAAGTGCTTGATAATGAAATAAATACACTAAGGCGTAGTTTGTATTAAAACAGTAAAGGAATCACAGATTTAAAATACTTAGGCTATGAAAAAAATAAGTGTCGTTACGGTAACTTATAATGCCTCCAAAGACTTAGAGAAAACGATAGAAAGTGTCATTTCACAAACGTATTTTCCTCATATTGAATATATTGTCATAGATGGTAACTCTAAAGATAATAC
>JALOMS010000725.1 GCA_025455345.1 Thermoflexibacter sp.
AGCTATTTGGTTATTTAAGCATTTCACGAATTGTATTTACTGACAACTATAAAAGGGGATACCTTTCATTTGACGTCTTTTGCGGAGAAGGCTGTGGATGGAACTCGGTAATTGAAATTAAAAAAATAGAGGGACGTTGGACAGAAAGCAAATACATTTGTGGTGGAATTGCCTAAGAAGAAGGAAATGATAAAGAAAGCAGTTTGGGCAATTTTGTTCTTCTTACCATTAAATGGTCATTCAAGCTATTGTCCCTACGTAATTATTAACAAGCAATTTGAAATAGCGGACATAGTTTTTATTGGTGAAGTGGAATTGGTAGCAAATGACAGTATCAACATCAGAACTGTGGACTCACTTGGCAATATATTATCAATAGATAAACATCCAATTGAACTGGCTAAAATTCGAGTTCAAAAGGTTTATAAAGGTGTGATTTCTGAACAGGTAACTTTCACAGGAACGTACTCTTCTGAATACCCATTTCGTGAAGGAGAGAAATATTTGATTTTTGGCAGGAAGCATAAAGCAGCAGATACGTTCGTTACAAATTGGTGCA
Organism: Thermoflexibacter sp.; assembly: GCA_025455345.1. GTDB lineage: Bacteria > Bacteroidota > Bacteroidia > Cytophagales > Thermoflexibacteraceae > Thermoflexibacter. The sequence goes on from JALOMS010000725.1 coordinate 560, forward strand.
ATGGGACTAATAAGTTAATTGACTCAAAACAAAATATTGAGTGGTTGGAGTCCCGTAAGACTCTTGCGGAAAACAAAAAGTACATTAACGCTGACAACTTAACTGATCAAACCAGAGATTTAAATATTGAAATTAAAGACTCCGGACTAATCAGCATTAAAAAAGACTCAATAAAAAAAGAGGGGGTTTATAAAATTAAATCTAATAAGATTATAGTTAAGTACATCAATTACAACAAAGGCAAGTTCTATAAACTTGAGAACAGGACAGTTTTTAAAATAGTTAACAACTCATCTGACTCAATGATGTTAATTGTAGACCATAAAAGAAGAAAGTTAATAAAACGAGAGACAGGGGAATAACCTAAATTAAGCGGAGTGAGGCGGGGCAGCACAGAACAAAATGTTTGCGCAATGATATATTCAAATCATTAAAAAAGTATATTTATTCTATTCTGTTTGTTCAGGTGGGCATGACGAGGTTTGAATATGCCAAAATAGCGAAACACAAACAATGTGGTTAAGCCCCTTTAATTATGTAGACTAACTTGTAAATGATACCAGACTATCAATCTATTATGTTACCATTACTTCGACACATTTCGGATAGTAAGGAACATAAAATGCGTGACGTTACCGAACGACTAGCCGAACAATTGGGAGTAACGGAGGAAGAGAGAAAGGAGTTACTGCCAAGCGGAGCTGCACCGGTATTTTATAACCGCACTGCTTGGGCAAAGACTTATTTGAAAAAGGCTGGGCTTATTGACAGCCCAAAACAAGGAATAGTAATAATTTCTAAACGTGGACTCGAAGTTTTAAAAGGAAACCCGGCTTCAATTGATGTTAAATTCTTAAAACAATTTTCTGAGTTCGTTGAATTTCAAGCAACGAAAGGAGAAAATGAAACTGTTGAGGCAGATAAGACAGAGGACATTTCAACTGAAACACCAGAAGAAGCACTTGAGACAGCATATCAAAAAATTAGAAAATCTTTAGCACAGGATCTTTTAAATAAAGTGATAACTCTTTCTCCTGCTTTTTTCGAAAGACTTGTTGTGGAGTTATTAGTAAAAATGGGATATGGTGGTTCAATAAAAGATGCTGGAAAAGCCATGGGAAAAAGTGGAGATGAGGGCATCGATGGTACAATCAAGGAAGACAAACTTGGCCTAGATATAATTTATATTCAAGCGAAACGATGGAAACCGGGCAATGTTGTTGGTAGACCAGAACTTCAAAAATTTGTGGGCGCATTGGCAGGCCAAGGAGCCAAAAAAGGTATATTCATCACTACTTCAAACTTTACAAAAGAAGCAATTGAATACACACCAAGAAATGAAACAAAAATAGTTCTAATAGACGGTAATCAATTAGCACAACTAATGATTGACTACAATTTAGGTTGTACGTCACAGCAGGCTTATGAAGTTAAAAAATTAGACAACGACTACTTCGGTGAGGAATAATTATTGCGTAAATGGCTAATCGTTGGGGTATACCAAAAGAAGTTGAAGAATTAGTCAAGCAAAGAGACTTAAGTTGTGTTTACTGTGGAATTTCATTTACCAATACGATTCTTAACTCTAAGACACGCCCCACCTGGGAGCATATTATTAACGACATTAGAATTAACGGAACAGACAACATTGCTCTTTGCTGTGGTTCGTGTAATGCCAGCAAAGGAAGAAAAGTCTTGAACGAATGGTTAAATAGTCAATATTGCTTGACAAAAGGAATCACAAAGGATAGTGTTGCGCCCATAGTTAGAGAATATTTAGGCAGAGAATAAAGCCGACCGCACAATCAGGTAGGTAGCCTCCCCTCACTGGCGCGGATGTTGTGTTAGAGCATGCAGGTTGGTCATCCTTGCTTAGCCGACAACACGGAAGCAACTTCTATTTTAGGCAGTGTAGAATTTAAGTGTAATTTCTCAATTTCGCTGAGTAACGTTGGACAAGAAAAACTTAAAATCACTTTTCATAAATGGCAAAAGCGATCAATCCAAAAAAATCTGAAGTCATTGACGGTTTTACCATAAAATATCACGCCAACGGCAGTACTATTTGGTCAAAAGGGAAAATTATTGACGGAAAACCCGAAGGCTATTGGGAGTGGTTTCGGATTGACGGAACAATAAAGCGTTCAGGACACTTTTCAGGT
>JALOMS010000726.1 GCA_025455345.1 Thermoflexibacter sp.
GTTTACCGCAGTTCTGTCCGCTTGCTCCAAAAACAGTGATGTAGAACCAGATGACAACAAAGAGTACAAATTCATCAGGGTTTTGGTAAGCGATGAGAACACTAAACAAATTTCTTTGGTAAATCCAAGGGACGGAAAAACACAGAACTTTGACGCAAGATTCCCTAAATCAGCCGTTTATACTACCCAATCGGGCAGGTGGGCGGTATTGGTGCATAGGGAGAACAACTTGGTGGAGAAGTTTGATGTGGGCTTTGAGAATCACGGCGACCATGCTGACGTAAAAGGAACACCTAAGTTTGGGGCAATGGTAGGCGAAGGCAAACTCCCTACGCACTTCAAAACATTCGGTAGCGAAATTGCTCTTTTCAATGATGGAGACGGGACGATTGACCTTGCCAACGAAGATGATTTTCATAATACAGGAGCTAAAATGAAGCGAATGGAAACAGGCAACCGCGCACACCACGGTGCGATGGCGAAGTTTGACAACGGAAACTATGCCGTTACCGAAAAAGATGGCTCCGTAGCGGGCGCGCTCCCAGAAAGAGTGAAAATTATGAATACTAATGGGCAATTAATCTCTGCCTCTACCGTACAGACCAGAGGGATTCACGGCAATGCTACGGACGGTAAAAATGCCGTTTTTGGCTCTGCAAGCGGTATTCTGGTGGTAAGTGCTAACGGTACACAAAAACTCATCAATCACCCTGCGGACTTTGGGACAGCTTGGTTCGGGACTATTTTGGAGGCAAAAGGCACAGGTAAATTTGTAGGTTATACTGCGGCAAAAGGTGCGTATCTGATTGACGTAGCGACAGATAGAGTAACTCCTATCATAGAAAATACGGATATTATGCAGTGCAAAACAGATTTTTCTGGTGAAAACTTGGTAGTTCTCTTGCACAGTGGCGAAATGAGTATTTACAACCTCCAAACAGGAATGTTGAAAATGAAAGCAAACATTATCAGCAAGGTAGAGCGCACAGAAACACAAAAGCCTCAATTGGTCGCAACTAAAAAATATGTGTATGTGACTATGCCAAAATTGGGCGAAATTCATCAAATAGAAATTGCAAATCCAACAAACATCACAAAAATCAAAACTTCTGCTGTCCCTTATCGCCTCACTATCGTAGGCATGGAAACCAGCAAAGGGCATGATGACTAAATGAATCCAAACCTATAAGGTTTTACAGACCTTATAGGTTTTAAATTTTTCCTTACCTATGAAATTATACTTGTTTTTTCTATTATTGTTCATTTCATATTCTACTCATTGTCAAGAACTTACTTGGAAAACATTGGCAGATGTCAAGTGGGAAAGACGTTATAACAAAGAGTACGACGAGTACATCAATTATCCTAAATTTGGCGAAAAAGTAAAGCAAGTAAAAGACAAAGAAGTAGTTATCTCTGGCTATTTGCTACCTGTGGAAGTAGAGTGCAACTACATTGTCGTTTCTGCTCTACCCTTCCAATCTTGTTTTTTCTGCGGTGGCGGTGGCATAGAAACGGTGATGGAAGTTTATTTGAAAAAACATAGGAAAATAAAAGCAAATAAAATTAAAGTAAAAGGAAAATTAGTTTTAAATTCGAATGATGTAGAGCATTTGGTTTATTTGCTCAAAGAGGCTGAAATTGTAGAGTAAAAAATTATTTTTATAAAATACTGATAATCAACACTAAAACTAATTAGATTATGTCATTTTCATCAACTAAAAGAGGATTTTTGAAAAGGATTTCACTGTCCTCGCTCGGAATTTTGGGAAGTTTCTCTCTTTTTGGGAAAAACAACACGCCTACTGACCAAGAAAAACAACTTCGCAACGAACTGATAGAGGCTTTTCAAAAGTCTGAAAATTATACACTTGCTATCATAGAGCAAATGCCTGATGACCTTTTTGGCTTCAAATATACCCCAGAAGCAATGAGCTATGCCGAGCAGTTTAGGCACTGCGCCGTTTACACGCTTGGGCAGATAGCAGGAAGGCTAAAACTCCAAAATCCTTATGAAAATGCCATGCCCAAAGTAGATTTGAACAAGAAAGAAACCATCACAGAAACGAAAAAATTGTACGCTTTCCTCTACAAAACCATTCAGGAACTGCCAGAGGAGCGATTTTATGAAAAAGTTGATTTTCAAGGTAGTATCCCTGTTTGGCGATTTTTTTATGCGATGGAAAACCACATTATCCACCACAGAGGGCAGGCAATTTGTTACTTGCGCCTGAAAGGAGTTACGCCCAAGGGTTATTTGGGGTGGTAAGAGTAAGGTTTCATCCTATTCGCTTTTATGCTTTTACAATTCATTTACTTAATCTTTATATTTATGAAGTACCTCACCATCTGTCTTGTTGTCTTAGCAAGCATTGGCATTTGCCAAGCGCAGAACTTGCAAAAATACAATCGCCTTTACTTTGAAGTGGGCGGAAGTGGCTTATTTGCATCTGTCAATTACGAAAAACAGTTTCCTCAACTACCAGCTTTGGGCGTGAGGGTTGGGCTTGGTTTCTATACTGAAAAGGCATTTTATATGACCGTTCCCGTAGGTCTGACTTACGCTTTTGCACTAAAAAAAAGCAATACTTTTCTTGATATAGGGCTAAACCTCACCTATGCAAGGATTGATGGACGCGTTTTTACCCAAGAGCAAAACAGTAACGGAAATCATTTCACCAGCATAGTGCCAAGTATTGCTTACCGCAAACATTTTGGCA
>JALOMS010000727.1 GCA_025455345.1 Thermoflexibacter sp.
TAACGAATCGTTGGAAAACAAATTTAAAGAAAAGATATAACTTACAGATAGACAAGAACTTACCTATCGTGGTAGCAGACGACCTGCTCGAAGACAAAGATTCGCCTGTTGCTCCTGTCTTGCAAATCCTACTGACCAAAATGTGGGACAAGGTGAAAGACCAAACTAAACCCATTTTCACCGTAGAGATGTATCAAAACATGAAACGTGAAGGCTTTTTATTGGACGATTTCTTTAAGCAACAAACCAAAAAGTTAGCAGAGTGGAATCCAGAATTAGAAAGTTCAGGTTTGGCATTGGACATTTTAAGCTATCATACCACCAATTTGGGTACGGCAGGAAGTAAAACCTTGCAAGAAATTAGAGAGCATTATAAACATATTCCTGAAAAAGCAGAACTCTTGCTTTACAAACTCAAAGACTTGTACTTGTTGGTAGAGGCTGGCGAAGAACGCACTAATCTCACGCACGATACACTTGCGCCTTTGGTGAGGAACGAGTACAGAAAATCAGAACGCGCAGGGCAGAGGGCAAGTCGTATTTTAGAAAATCAATTATCTGATTTTCAATTAAATAGCAAGCAAGTCTTAGACGAATTAGAGGTAGAGATTGTGGAAAAAGGCAAAGATGGCATGAGGGTTTGGGAAGCAGATGAAGTTGCCTTTGTTGCGGCAAGCCAAACCGCCAGAGATGAGAAAGAAAAAGCACGAAAAAGGCGCAGAAGATATGCGATTGCGGCTCTTGCGACTATTTTGATTACGGCGTTATTCTCTATTTATCAGTGGAATAAGTCCTCTAAAAATGCAGATGAGGCAAAGATGAAAGAACTCATGCTTTTGGCTGGGCGTATGATGGAAAATGGAAGCGAAGAAGAAAAAAACAAGGCTCTGCGCTTGGCACAGCAAGCCTCTTTTTTTGCTGAAAATGAGGAAAATAAAGAAAAAACTACTGTTTTTGAAGACTTCCGCAAACTCAGTGAAGAATATCGAAAATATCACCCACAAGGCAAATATTGGCATTCTCCTTACCAAGTCATAGAATACAAGAAAGCTCCTATGTCGGCTAACGCATTACAAAACAAAATGGACGACCCCGCTTTTACTGCTTTCAGAAGCCGTACCCTCGAACTCTCTGAAAAAAGCGAAGATATGCCTATTTTTTATGATACGCTTACAGAAGAAGTTGCCTATAAAAGTAGTTTAGACCATCAAAATCTTATCATTTGGATTAAAAATCATTCTTTCCGAATTTATCCTTATTTGAGAGGAAAACTTACCAAAATCATCAAAGCAGATAGCTCTATCATTGATTTTTTTCCTGTGGACAGCACGCATTGGTTTGTAAAAGATAATCAAGACCAAATCAAAGCGTTCAATGCAGAGGATAAGTCTTACAAACTGATAACAAAACTTACCACAGACAGTACTACGAATATAAATAGATTTCAATTTGTCCAATACGAAAATCAAGAATTGGTGGTTTGGTATGATAGATTTTTGCTAAAAATTGGCAATAAAGGAAATACGAATTGGGATAAAGTACAGATAGACACACTGTACGAATTGGGCTTTGGAGATTATTATGAAGACCTTAATAATAATCAGAATAGTTCAAGAATAGTTTTCAGCAAAAATTTGAGCAGATTTGCCATTTATTCTGCTAATAAAGCAACACTTTTCGTCAAAGAGGAGGGAGACTCTACTTACCAAACCCTTCCTATTAAAGATTTTACAGCGCAGTGGACAGATGCAATTAGTTTCTCTCCCAATCTCGACAGAGTTTGCTTTGCCAATAGATATGACAATTTTAGTTTGTACGATTTGCAGTTAGGTAGTGAAAAAGCGACATTGAAAGAAGTTTTTAACAAACGTGTTGGCAAAGAGGGTAATAGCATTATTAAAATTGAAATCTCCTCTGATGAAGCCGAGCATATTTTAATAAAACTGAATAGTGAGATACGAATTTTTGATTCTTATGGAAATATAAGAGATATTTTCAACATTTTGGATAATGTTAATTTTAGTTTTTCTGAAAATGGAAAGTATATTATTGATTACAGAACAGATAAGATTATCCTCCAAATACCTATTTATGAATTGGATACTTGGGTAAATAATACGCCTGCCACTGAGCTTTCTCCCAAGCAGAAGATAGAGTACCACATTGCTTCTCTAAGCGAACAGTGGAGTATTCCTGATACACGCCTCGAGATTTTAGCACAAGTGCTTTCTTTTGCTACTATTCTGTTGCTTCTTACCCGTTATATTCCTATTCTCATTCAGCTATACAGACAGCAAAGATACTACAAAATCATCTTGTATGGATTGGCGACTCTCATTTTTGCTTATGCAGTGATTTACAGAGAGTTTTTTACAGAAATTGAAGATAATTTTATCAAACAAATTTCGGCATTTTTTATCATTTTACCTTTTTACTATCTCTTGGTCATTCTTTTTGAGCAAAGACAGGAGTTGGCAGAATTTATCAGAGAGAAAAATTGGACTTCTCTGGTACTTTTTTCCGCCCCAGAGTTATTATTGCTGAGTATTAACCTATATGCTATTATTGGAGCTGTAAAAAGTGATATTAACCAAGGTCAAGAAAGTATATGGGAAACTATTATTATAATTTTAATCTTGTTCTTGTTTAATACTTTGGTTTTGTGGACTATTCATCTTTCTGAAACTTCCTTCAAACAAGGCAATTATATCAAAAC
>JALOMS010000728.1 GCA_025455345.1 Thermoflexibacter sp.
ACCTTGCACTTAGAGGTAAGGCTAAAAAAGCCCAATGGACAAGAAGAAATAATTTTCACGCAAGGCTTCAATACTACCGAAAATTGGCGTAACTTTACACAAACCTTAAACATACCCAAGGACAAACTCGCTGACTGCGAAGAGGGCGAACTGGTGCTGAAATGGTACAGCTTACCACAACAAAATTCCACGCCTAACGTATGGATAGATGAGGTAAAGGTAGAGCGCAGCAGCTTAGAGGTAGTTAGCTGGGCGGATTATTATCCGTATGGCTTGGTGATGAGAGAGGGAACTTGCGACAGCTACCGTTACCAGTATCAAGGAGAAACCGCAGAGAAGGATAAAGAAACGGGCTGGAATCATTTTGAATTGAGAGAATATGACCCAGTAACAGGCAGGTGGCTATCCCCCGACCCCTATGGAGAGTTTTGGAGTCCCTACGTAGGCATGGGCAACGACCCTGTGAATAATATTGACCCTGATGGGGGAGAAACTGACCCAGTAGATATAATGCCTAAAAGACAAGCTGGTGAAAATACCCCATTGATGTTGCCTGGGATAGTGGTTTCAGCAGGAATGACCAAATCTCAAATAAAATTTTTACATTTATTTAATGCTAAAAAAAGAGAATGGGATGGACTTGCCCATTTTATGACTATGCTTGTTTCTTTGCCCACAGACATTCTACCCATGATAGAGGCTGTACCAGTAGCATATCAAGGAGCAAAGGCTGCATGGGCTTTTCTAAGAGGTTCAAGTATGTCTTCTATCAAAACAGGACTAAGCCAATTGCCAGGGAAAATAATATCTGTAACTAAGGCTGCACTCCAAAAGCACTGTTTTGTAGCAGGTACACTTGTACTAACAGCAGAGGGACTGAAACCCATAGAAACCTTGACAGAAGAGGATAGTGTGTATGCCTATAATGAAGAAACAGGAGAGATAAGGTTAAAAGCAATAGTACAAACATTCAGCAAGCAAGCCACCAAGCTCATCGACATTTATGCAGGAGGAGAACTGATACAAGCAACACCAGAACACCCCTTCTTTATCAATGGTGAATGGATAACCGCAGGAAACCTTAAAAAAGGCGACTGCTTGACTTTGTATGATGGAACAGCCTTAGTGATAGATAGCCTTACAAGCAAAGATACCCTTGTAACTGTTTATAATTTTGAGGTTAAAGACTTTCATAATTATTTTGTGGGTAAGAGGAAGGTATTGGTGCATAATGATTGCCTTGACGAGGTTAAAAGATGGATTCCAACAGAGCCTAATGCACAAAGTGCAGGGGGGATAGCCAAATATGAAAAAATGCTTATGGCGGATGACCCATTTGTTTGGGCAGACCCGATTTACACAACTACAATTCAAGGCAAAACATATATAATTGATGGACATCACAGAATTCAAGCAGCAATAAATGTTGGTTATAAAGGAGACAGGGTGGTAATATGGAAATTAACGAAAAAAAGAAAATTTTGATACAACATATAAAAGATTTTGTACGATTGTCAGAATTTCTAAATGGTTGTTTAATAACTCATTATAATTTAAAATATTCAAATTTACTTTTTGATATTTTAGATTATAATGAAAAAGCTATTGTAGCATCAAAAAAGAAGATAATACCCAAAAATGGAATAATTGAGCTTGAAGGTGTTATTTTAAAATACTCATTTCATGGTATTGGTTGTTATTTTGAGTATGGGAATCAAGTCATAGATTTTGATTATTATCCCAAAATAGATGAGAAGGTTGTTTTCTTATTCTCAATAAATAAGATATATGATTTTATTTTCTCAATAAAAAATCATATATCTTATGATAAGGAAGAACTTTATTCTCTTTTGGAAGAATTAACAACTGATGGAGTTGTGAAAAATTTATCAATCGAAAAATTTAATTTATTTTATTTGAAAAGCAATTAGTATTTGCATTTTGAGAAAATATACCAAATGACATAAGTTTACAAAATGAAAAAGCTCATCATTTCAAGTTTAATCATGCTTATAGGCATTTTGTTTATTTTGGGTTTCAAGGGATTGACAACCCAAGAAAGCAAAAAGGTTACTTTTGACAAGAAAGAGGAAATTACTTTTACTCCTCTTTCTCTTTTCAAGAATCCATATACCTTGCTCAATGCGTGGGATACTGTTCCTTACCCACTTTCCTCATATAGTGCAAAGGAGATAGAGATTCAAAAAGCACTCAATGCCAAAGAAAAGGCAATCATAGTTTACTCACCTCTTGGCAAGGAAAGAGAGTGGATAGAGGTAGATTATGATACCATTACGCCTTATACTTGGAAGTGGGTATATTTTGACTTGCCCAAGTCAGATGGTACACTCACTAAGATAAGCCTTCGCCGCCCTAATTGGTGGATTAGCAATATGAAAGCTGATAAATTGGGCAACAAAGTCCATTTGGATATGCCAGAGTTGGGTGTAGCAGGACAAGCAACAGTAACCAAAATTAGCCCAAACCAGTTAGATACAAGGCTTTGGAATGAAAACCGCCAAGGAGATTATGTAAGTCGCCCTATCACAGGCAAGTTTGAGCATGAGAGCAATGAAGTTTATTATCTTTCCTTTGAAGGCAATCCCGCACCTTTGGGTGTAACTGGCAATCACCCTATTTGGTCAATAGACAGAAATGGGTGGGCAGAAGCAGGGGATTTGCAGGTAGGGGAAAAGGTAAAAACACAAACAGGCGCAAGCAAACTCATTGAAAAACATATAGTCAAGGGCAAGCAAAAAGTCTATAACCTCGAAGTCTATCAAGACCACAATTATTTGGTGAGTGTGGATAGGATTTTGGTGCATAATAGTTATGAGATTAGTGTTTGGGATTTGAAGGAAACACATGGGCTTACAAAATCCAAAAAACAGTTCTCAATTTTGAAAGAAGACATCAAACAAAATGGTATTCATGAGTCTATTAAGTATGTAATACATCATGGAGAAAAATATGTTGTTGATGGTCATCATAGATTAAGAGCTGCAAAAGAGGTAGGATTAAAAACAGTACCAGCAACAGAAGTGCAATTACCCTATATGGGATACAAAACTACTGATGATTTAATTTATTCAAGATACTAATGGCTATTTGGCAATACACAATCATTATGCTTCCTAAAAGCAAAAATCTTCAAGATTTATTACATAAAAGTAATAGTCTTGAAGATATGGCTTATGAAATGACAAATTTTTGGGAACTCGCCCCTCATAAAAAAGACGAATTTCTTTTTTTTAATAAAGTTTTGCCAGTTGGTAACTCTTGGAATAAAGATATTTTGGTTTTAGGAAATACTGAATCTAATTGTATAGAAGTAATAGGTGCAAATAATTTTGTTGAGGAAGTGATAATTAGACTTGATTTTCGGACAGTTTATACTACAATATTAGATTATATTATTGATTTTTCTATTTTTAATGGAATGGTATTATTTGATAATAATTTATATCAATTACAGTTGAATAAATTATTTATAGATACTTGTATTAAAAACAGTGAGCAATTACAACTTTTTAAAGCCCTTACTTTTATAAATGAAAAAGATTAAGATAAAAAAATTACCTTTCATCTTATTTATAGGCATTTTGTCTATTTTGGGTTTCAAGGGACTAACCACCCAAGAAAGCAAAAGCATTGTTTTTGAAAAGAAAGAGGAAAAGATTTTTACCCCTCTTTCTCTTTTCAAGAATCCATATACCTTGCTCAATACGTGGGATACTGTTCCTTACCCACTTTCCTCATATAGTGCAAAGGAAATAGAGATTCAAAAAGAACTCAATGCCAAAGAAAAAGCAATCATAGTTTATTCGCCTCTTGGTAAGGAAAGAGAGTGGATAGAGGTGGATTATGATACCATTACGCCCTATACTTGGAAGTGGGTATCTTTTGACTTGCCCAAGCGTGATGGTACACTCACTAAGATAAGCCTTCGCCGCCCTAATTGGTGGATTAGCAATATGAAAGCTGATAAATTGGGGAACAAAGTCCATTTGGATATGCCAGAGTTGGGTGCAGCAGGACAAGCAACAGTAACCAAAATTAGCCCAAACCATTTAGATACAAGACTTTGG
>JALOMS010000729.1 GCA_025455345.1 Thermoflexibacter sp.
GAAAAAATACGCACAGTTTTCATATAAATTAATTTGTTTAAAAAAGAGTTATTAAAAGTTTTGTTTAAGTTTTTTTGTTTTGCTATTAAGACAATCTACTGTAGGCTTACCCCTACGCAGATGAAAAAAAAATTTGCGAATGTTGTGCCAAAAAAATAAACAATTGATTATCAAGGTATAATAAAAAAATATTATAAAGAAAAATGTTCAAAAATAATACATAATGTACGATTTTGGACTTTTGATAAGATGGGAGCATAGGAGGGAAATTCAATTAGGTAGCAAAAAAAATGTGCTTATTCTTAAGAGAAAAGCACACTTCTTAGCTTATCAAAAAATAAGACTCTACTTTGTCAAAATCCGAAACTCCACTCTCCTATTTTGCTTGCGGGTTTCTTCATCTTTATTATCTGCAATCGGTTTAGTCCCCCCATAACCTACGGTAGTGATACGGTCGGCATTGATGCCTTTTTCTACCAAATATTCTTTGACCTTAATGGCTCTCTGTTGGGATAGGATTTGATTTTTCCGTTTATCTCCTACATTATCAGTGTGTCCTGCAATTTCTATGGTCATAGAAGGATACATTTGCAGTAGCTCCAATAACTGATTGAGTTCGTCTGTGGAAGTAGGCAACAATATTGGCTTACTTTGCACAAAAAACAGATTGTGAAGTTGTATGGGTGCGCCCGCTTCGATAGGCACTAAATAGATATTTTTTTCTATTTCTGTATAAGTTTTTAACCCTTTCAGGTCTATGCTTTCCTTTATGGAAAAAAAACCTTCTTTTTCAGCAAAAAAACTGTATGATTTATCTTTGGGAAGATAGATTTTATAAGTTCCATCTTTGGGATTAGAACTTGCTAAGCCTGCCTTCTCATTTGTTTTGAGATTGGTATAAATAATTTTTGTAGAAATTGGCTCGTTGGTTTTCTGATTGATTACTTTGCCATAAATCATTGCAACAGGCTCTGGGCGAGCAACTTCTTTAATATTGACTTTGTAAACGTCTGCATTTTCTCCATAATTTTGCCCTCCCGAAGACAAATAGCCTACGTCTCCTTTGGCGGTCATGCTAAACTCACAGTCCCAATTAGGGGTATTGACCTTTGCTCCTAAGTTAAGGGGTTCACTCCATTTTTGCCATGTATCATCTAAGCGTTTTGTTACGAAAACGTCTAAGTTTCCGTATCCTTTGCGACCATCAGTAGAAAAATAAAGCGTTACATTGTCTGCCGCCAAAAAGGGAGAGGCATCTATGCCAGTGGTGTTGATGGAAGTACCCAGATTCAGGGGAACGCTAAAAGTACCATCTGGCTCAAGAAAAGAAACATAAATATCTTGTTTTCCATAAGTTACGCTATTATTGGCATAGGAGATGAGCAGAATGCGTTTGTCCACAGACATATTCATATAGGCTGGCTCTGAAACCCATCTAAACCCTTTGATTTTGATACTTTTAGGGCTACTCCAGCCTGTCAGTGTACGCTCCGAGATAGCAATATTGGTAATGGAGTTGTCAGGCGCAAAATTGTATTGGTCATAAATAAAAAGCGTATTTCCGTCTCCAGAGATTCCCAATACAGCATTATTGGAAAAGGTATTGAGAGGTGCGCCTATATTTTTCATTTCGCTAAAAGTCCCATCAGATTGGAGTTCTGATACCCAAATATCTTCATCTTTGTTATATGCTTTATAACCAACATTTTGAGGGTGTCCTACTCTATATACAAAAAGATATTTTCCATCAGCAGATACCACAGGTTGTCCTTCATAATACGGAGAATTGACCTGAATGCCTAATTTACTTTTTTCATAGACCAACTCTGCATTAGGCACAGTCTTAATACCAGATTGGGCAAATGCAGATACATCTAAAGAAAGTAATGCGAATAAAAAAATAATATATTTTTTCATTAATTTGGAAAGATTATGAGTTTGTGAAGAACGAATATAGGAAATTAATTTGATTTTTTTCGCCTACCAAAGACTTTTGTCTTAAATTTGGATGTTTTTAAGAAAAAATAGCTTCAAATTCTTAAAAATCATTGGTTTAGTATTAAAAAATCATTACAAATTTTTATTATAAAATGAAGAAATATATACTCCTGTTTTGTTTTTTTGTGTTTTCATTTTTCGTAAATGCACAACAAACAGACAAGATTAAAATAGAAGAAAAAGACTATGCAAACCAAGAAATAGAAATGGCAGATAAGTTTAGAGAAGATGGGAAAATATACGTGGTTCTTGCTGTTGTTTTAACTATTTTGAGTGGAATCATTATCTATTTGGTAGTGTTAGATAAAAAAATTAGCCTATTAGAAAAACAAGTAAAAAATTAATTTTGTGCTTTCCGAATGGTTTAAATCCTTGTAGGAAGCTTTTGAAGTAATTATGAATTATAAGTTATGAGTTAATACAAAATACTAATAATCAATCACTTAATTGATAGTATGATATAAATTGATTTTGCATAGTTACTTAAGTAATTGAGCAAATTAATCGACACTGTAGCATGCCCTTCAGGGTGTGCAAGTATTTGATAATGAGCAGAACACGCTAAAGCGTATTTTACAATAAAAATGCATAGTTACTTAAGTAATTCAACAAAAATAAACGTTTTTTTAGTCCCAGACTGGAAGTCCCGTTAGGGACATAAGCTTTGTAGAAACTAAATTAAGCCCAAAAT
>JALOMS010000730.1 GCA_025455345.1 Thermoflexibacter sp.
ATAAAGTGTATCAAGGTGTGGAGTTGAAGAAAAAGAAGAAGTAAAAATTTGTTTTTTTAAAGTTGTTCCCGTCCAAAAGCCTTCTCAAAAGGAGCAATGTTATTATCTTTGCTGGATAGAACTGCAAAAATAATGTGTTGGAAACAATTAGCGAATAGTCCGTTTGGGGTGAGTAATTTTGCAAAGTAGCGCGCTACTTCCTGCGGGTCATTCTGAAATACACCACAGCCCCAAGCTCCCAATACCAAGTGCTGATAACCCTTCACCAAAGCAATAGAAAGCAACTTTTCAGTACGCGCAAGCATGATTTTGTCTGCTTTTGTTTGGTCAAATTCTCCTTTTTGCTTCAATGCACCCACGTTCACTGCGGGCGAGGTTAGGAACGAAACTTCATAAAAATTATGCAACAAACTACCTGTATCATCTTTAAAAACAGGGACTTGTGGAGAATAAATCATCTTATCAGAGTAGTAGGTATCTGTTTGGCGGCGGTGATAGTCGTAAAATTCAGCTTGGAATTTTGTAAGACATGGATAAAGTCCTGATGACCTTGCCAGACTTTCTTCCTGTGCCTGTGCGCCGCCCAAAAAGCCACCTCCTGCATTTTTAGCAGAAGCAAAATTGAGGCAAAAAATACGTTTTTGGGTAGCAGAAAGCCTGTGGCAAGCGGTCAAAGTAGTTTCATTATTTACCTCAAAAACGGTTTGGATTTTATTTGCGGAGCGCAGTAATCGATTTCTTTCCTGCAAAAGCGAATGAGTGTTCTCTTCTGTCCACAATTCGGATTTAGCAATAGCCTCTGTTAAAACTATTTGAATATCAATAGCTTCTTGCTTTGAGTTTTGATAAACTCCATCTTTCAAGATTGCCAAAGTATTTTCAGCAATTTGCATTTTTTCTTGTTTGTTGCTCATAGGAGTAGGGTTGTGCTTTTTAACTAAATACTTTCAATCTTTTCCAACCATTGATTAAATCTGGGACTTTTGCGCCTTATTTTTTCTAAGCCAATAGCTTCAGCTAAAATATTTCCATAGACAACTTTGTGATAACCTTTGATAATGCGTCCTAACCGATGGGAAGGAGAGGTTACTTTTACATCATTTATCATTTCAGGATTTTCATATTCTTGAAAAACTCTTTGGAGTTCGTCAATGCCAATTAATTCATTTTGCTGAAAAAGTAAGGGTAAAGTGTTTTTTCACAAAACTCTCTTTCTGTTTCTCCTTCGCATATTATAATCACTCTTTTCATCTATTTCTAATAATTAGGTTGTCCTGTGGTGATTATATTTCTTTTCCAAAGGTCGTCAATTGTGTAATCTTCTAACCATGAGGCTAAGGCTTCACCATCTAAGCGTCTATATATACTCTCTCCATTAATTTGGTCGACTGTAATTATATCTTCAGGCATAAAATGACTAATTAAATCTGTGGACTGAGTAGCAATAATCGTTTGGCAATTCTTAGAAGCGATGGCTTGTATCATACCAGCTAATTTTGCTATGGCAGTGGGGTGCAAACCTAACTCAGGTTCGTCTATGATAATAGTTGTTGGTAGCTGAGGTTGCATGAAAAGAGCAGTGAGTGCAATGAATCTCAATGTTCCATCAGAAAAATCATTTGCACCATATACAGTGCTACTGAACTTATCATTCCATTGCAAACGAATATAATTTTCACTATTGGGTTGGAAGTAAAAATCAGAAAAATAAGGTGCTATTGACTGAATAGTTTTTACGATTTTGTTATAAACAATTTTATCAGTTTGCTGTATGCCAAATAAAAAAGCGGCAAGGTTGCGCCCATCTTCATACAAAAAATAGGTGTCATTTTCAGTATGACTGTATTGAGAAAAAGGAGATTGGGAACTTGTATCGTGAAAATGGTATTTCCTAAAACTATTCAAATATCTAATGACATACCTTGCTCGATAATTATCTGTTATTTTTAGTCTTGCCTCTGTATCAAAGCCACTTATATCTGCCCCTTTATCACTTTTATATACTAATCTTTCATCTGTAAACACAAAATTATCATTCCCAGAAGTCAAAGTTGCCGCATATCCATTTTGACCATTATCAAATTCAGTACGGAAAAGGATTTGATTAGTTATTTTACTTCCCTTGTGCAATACTTTATTTGCCCCTCCCGAAAGCGCAATATACTCATTCAGTTTTCTGTGATACAGACGATTAAGAAATTCAAAAAAGGAAATAAAATTACTCTTACCACTACCATTTGCGCCTATTAAAATATTGATAGGCTGAAAATCTATCCTTGCAGACTTTATTGACTTATAACCTTTTATCTCTATGTAATCCATGTTGATTGATGGGCTTCTTTGCTTCTATCCAAAATTAAACCTTCCACTCAAAATATCCAATTTTTTAAGTGTTACTTCTCTACTTTTCCTACTCTACCTCCAATCGTTTAAAAACATATAAATTTTACTAAGTAATTCAACAAAAATAAACGTTTTTTTAGTCCCAGACTGGAAGTCCCGTTAGGGACATAAGCTTTGTAAAAACTAAATTAAGCCCAAAATCTAAGTCCCGTAGGGACGGTACAAGTATTTGTTAATAAAATAGTTACGTCCCTACGGGACTTATGCGTTGTGCTAAAATTCCATTTTCTACAAATATATCGTCCCAGACTGGAAGTCCCAATGGGACTTTAATACA
>JALOMS010000117.1 GCA_025455345.1 Thermoflexibacter sp.
CTTTAAAATATTTAAAAAGTACATCTAACTTTGACGCAGAAATTAAATCATATCCATTTTTATCTTCATTTTGGACAACTATGCCACTTGTCCAGTCTGTTGTCCCTTGCATACCATGTCCTGAAAAATGCAAGACGTTGGGGGCTATTTCTTCTGTGAACTCTTTTAATTCTGTCCGATTGATGGCTCTTTTTACGGTCAAAATAAATTTATCTTGCTTGTTTTGTAGTTTTTCTGCGATTCGACTATGCTCCTTGTCCAAATTCATTTTTGTCGTGTCCGCAGGATTGGCAGTGAGCATGAGGATTTTGATTTTGTCAGGAGGAGGAGGATTGTTTGTTTTTCCCCCTGTTTGAGGTTCATTTTTTTCTGCATTTGCCTCTAATAGAGCCTTATCTACCTCTCTCGCAAAGGTTTCTAACTGCTGATGAAAGTTCCAAGGTGCTTGTCCAGTGATAAATTTTCCCTTGTGTTCTTGATAAGGGGTTTGCATATTCACAGGCACTACCTTGTCCATTTCCTCGAAATAGCCCGAATAATTGGCATTTTGGAGGTGTCTGAGTGCTTTTTGGATAGTTGGATTCATGATATTCATGGTTTCTATGGTTTCAAAAATAGCTTGCTTATTGATTTCTAAGAAAAAATGTAAGTCTTTGGCTAAGACATCTTTACCATTTTCTGCTTTGATGTACTTATTTTCGGGGTGATGGTATTTCAGATTTTCCAAAAGCACATAGTCTTCTCCATTAAGACTTACGCTTTCTATGACCTTATCTGTTTGCAAATCAGTAAGTAAGTTGCGGATTTTATCTAACAGATTTTTTCCATTTTCTGTAATACGTACTTTGATTTCTTTTTCGTATTCTTGGGTTTCTACCAAAGCCCTTGCATTATCTTCTTTCAAAAATATGCCTTTTTGCCAGATATTGCGAACTTCTGCCAAATAATTGGTACGGACTATGAAACTCTGGATAATGCCGTAATGCAAAAAATCATGGGTATATTTGATGTACCAACTTTTCCTACCTTCCCA
The DNA here is from genome assembly GCA_025455345.1 of Thermoflexibacter sp. GTDB lineage: Bacteria > Bacteroidota > Bacteroidia > Cytophagales > Thermoflexibacteraceae > Thermoflexibacter. Next base: position 1,034 of record JALOMS010000117.1, read on the forward strand.
AAAGTCTTCTATGCTTTTTTCTTTTTCAGCAGGAAGTAACTGCGGAGCTATAAAAGTACGCTCGGAAAAAGAGGGATAATAATGCTTTCCTTCTTTTTCTTTGGGTGTATTTTCAAAACACAGTTCGCAAGAAAGCATAAAACTCACAAATAGCGCTTGCTCTGCCTCTTGGTGGTCTTTCCCCCAAACCTTGTGCAGGTCTGCCCCTGAGAATTGCCCTTTTTTATTTTGTAGGAAATAGTAATATGAGTCTTCTCGGTCAAAAAGTGTGTAAATTGCCTTGATAGCCCATGCTTGGTCTAAGATAATTTTGTTTTCAAACAAGCCCTGCCGATAAAAAACCACACCTGTTTTTACTAACCAATTTTCCAAGACACTTTGAGGCGTAATCGTAGTACCATGATTGGTGATTTGGAAATCCCCTGCCAATACTTCGTATTCTTGGAAAGAGATTTCTTTAATGCCTTCTTTTTGTTTGTCGCGCAGGGCTTGCCTGAGTGCGGCAAAGTTGTTCAGGATAGTGCTTCCTTTTTTTATTTTCCTAATCGCCTTACCTATTTTTAGGCTTACTTCTTCTAAGCCATTTTCCCCCCAATCTGCTATCTTGCTGTCTATGCTTTCAAAATCTATCAAAATATCACCAAATTTTTCTTGAAGGGCATTTTTTTCTTTGGGGTCTTTCTTGCCATCTTTGCTTTTTTTGGTTTGGACGACCAGCGCAGGACTTCCTTCGCCTTGGCTTTGGGTATATGCCAGCCAGTATGCCAAGGAGCGATTGAGATAGCTTCTTTCCGCGCCTGCTTCTACGCGCTTGCTATGCCCACCGCCATACTCAGTCTGCCAATCCCAAAAAAGCAAGTAAATCGCATTGGACTGCATAAAAAGACGGTGCGTAGCATGGTAAATGTCCTGCCCCCCAAAGTCCCAAAGATTCAGCAAGTAAGAATAGGTCTTAGCGGACAAAGGATACTGCGCTATACTAATCGCATGGGTAGAGTTCCACTCCTCTACAAATCGGTCATGCACCAAGCGTTCTACAAAACAGGTCTTGCCCACGCCCCCGTTCCCTATCAGTAGTACCTTGCACTCATCATCTATGCTACTGTGCTGTCTGCTTTCCATCTCTTGGTACTCCCTCAAAAAGGGAAGGCAATTATGAGCGGCATAACTAAGTTCTTGCTCTGCGAAACCACGAATAGCCGTATTTTCTATGGGATTGTTATACAGATAAAGGGTTTCCAAAGTGGGAAAATCAAAGATATTTGCCTCAAAAGCAGTCAATTGATTATCTGCCAAGTGCAGGGTATTGAGTAAGGGCAAGCCAGCAGTAAAGGTAATTTTTTGGAGCTTGGATTTGTATAAGTACAGGTACATGAGGTTATCAAAAATACCTGCGGGGACTGTGATTTCGGCAACTTCTACTTGATTGTAGCTCAATTCTAAGACTTTTAGCTTGGGCAGGGCATAGCTTGGGAAGGTGATTTGGGCAAAGTGGTTTTTGCTCAAATCAAGAAACTCTGTACCTTGCGCCTGCGCCTCTGCCCAAATACGGGGCAGGTCTGCCTCTGTGAGGTTTTGGTTGCTGTAATGGAGGTGCTTGTCTTTACCAATCATGCTGTTTGTATTTCGTGCTGTCAGTTTCTAAAACTGACATTTTGGTTTCTTAAAACCAAATTTAATGAACAATTATACACAAAAATACGTATTCTTCAAAAAAGTTTTTTCTCGTGGTGTCAGTTCCTCGTGGTGTCAGTTCCTCAGAACTGACACGAGTGGAATAAAGTGGTTTTGAGAAACCACTCCTGTCAGTTTCTAAAACTGACAGCACGTAAATGAGACCTCTTTTCATGTAACTTTTTTATCCATCTTAACGTATCAAATTTCAAAAAATACAAACTATGCCTCTAAGAAACCATACAGCCTACAAAGATTATCAATGCTTTTTTATCACAACAAGTTGCTATCAAATGCAACACTTGCTTTGCGATGACCAATGTTTTGACCTTATTTTGGAAAATTTTAAGTTTTACAACGAAAAGTACAAGGCAAAGTTGCTTGCTTATGTATTGATGGTCAATCATATTCACTTCGTCATATACTTCGAGGAAGAAAACCGCCTCTCAGACTATATGCGTGATTTTAAAAAGTATAGTTCCTTGCAAATTCGCCAATATTTATCCGCAAACTATCCTGAAAAAATAGAAGGACTTGTTTATAAGCATAGAAAACAAAAATTCAAATTTTGGGAAGATTTATTTGACTCCGTTCATCTCTATACACGCAAGGTCTGCGAAACAAAAATAGACTATATACACAACAATCCAGTAAAAGCGGGACTGAAGAATCACCCTGAGTTGTATAAGTATTCGAGTGCGTCTTTTTATTTTGCAGAAAAGCCTGTCAAATCTATGCTTTTGCATTACAGAGACGTATTTTAGGAGTGCTGTCAGTAGTGTGCTATCAGTTTCTTAAACTGATAGTTTTGGTTTCTCAAAACCAACTTTCTGTGTTGTCAGTTTCTCAAAACTGACAGTTTTTGCTTCCTCACAAACCAAAATTATTTAGGTAGTTTTGAGAAAGCAGGATGTCTCCTACCACTTATGCGGTTTTGAGAAACCGCTTCTGTCAGTTGGGGCAACTGACAGCACGCAAAAACTGACACCACGCTACCCTCGTTTTGAGAAAGCAAGATGTCGCCCACCGCCTCCGTCAATTGGGGCAACTCACAGCATGCAACTACACTCCTTTGGTCAGTTCTGAGGAACTGACCTCACGCTACCCACCAAACTGTGGCAAGACGAGGCGGAAGCCAATACCGTTGAGCCTATTCCCCGTACCGTAGTTGGTGCGGTAGGCGCGACGGCAGTAGTCAGCATTGCTGCCCCAGCTACCGCCGCGTTGCATACGATTAGAGCCACGTGGATTATCTATCCAAGCCCTGCCATCAGTAGGCGCGCCCGCATAAGAGCCGTGCCAGTCGTCTTCGCACCATTCCCATACATTCCCACTTAGGTCGTACAGCCCGAAGTCATTGGGCTTTTTTAGCCCCACAGGTTTGGTTTCTTCGTGGCTATTTTCATCATACCAGCCTACCTCGTGGAGGTTGTTGCTACCTGCGTATTCGTATGCCCCACCCCCTGCCCCCTCCCCAATAGAGAGGGGGTAATTCCCTTCTCCTTTGGGGAAGGGCAAGGGTTGGGGCTGATTTTCTCCTTTTGCCGCATATTCCCATTCTGCCTCAGAGGGCAGGCGGAAGGGCTTGCCTGTCAGTTGGCAGAGTTTGGGGAGAAATACCTCTTTGATGTCGTCCCAAGAAACCCGCTCTACGGGTCTATTTGCTCCTTTGAAATAAGAGGGGTTTTCACCCGTTACTGCCTCGTAGAGTGCCTGCGTACAAGGATATTCCGCCATCCAAAAGGCAGGTATGCTTACTTGGTGTATAGGTTGTTCTCTCTCATATTTATCACCTCCCATCATAAAGCTCCCTGCGGGAATCAGTACAAGTCGGAAGGTGAGGTCTTTGATGGTGATTTCTTGGTATTGCATATTTGTGTTTTTATACATAGACCTTGTACCATACCAATTGATTTTTCTGCCTCACGCCAGCCCCCTCTCATTTTGTATAGCAATATAGTCTAAAATATAAAATTAGGTGTTTGGAGAGTAATTCTTCCCAAATTTTAGCAATTTCTTTTACTTTTTCTGTAGTTATCAAAAAAGTGTTGATGAAAAGATTACATCTTTGAGGATTTTCAAAAATGCTATCACCACTTTTCAAGAACTATCACTTTTTCATCTAAGCAATGCTTTTATCCCCCCTAAACATCTGCCAAAATACCAAATACAAGGCAGATAAAATAAAGGCATAGACGCAGGCAAATTTTAAGGCATACGTATCGGTCAGGTGATACAACACACTCTCTATCAAATCAAAAGGATTGGTAATAATATCCCAACTATTCCAACGCAATACCCTTCCTATATACAAACCATAGCCTGTTAGTCCCAAACAAATGCCTATCAATAACCAAACGGTCTTTGCTTTTAAATATTGATTGAGAAGCTGTTGTACAAAATATAAAGAGTAAAAACCTGCTAATAAGCCAGCAAAGGCAAAAGAAAAAATCATCAAGGCATCATACCAAATAGGGATATGGGGGTGCATTTTGCGATTCAGATGAAGCAAATCAGTGATGATATACGGTGCATTGGGGAGAAAAAGCAACCATACGATTAATCCAGACGCTAAAACACCAATATTTAGCTTTTTGATAGCAGTTTGGTAATAAAACAAACCAATGGAAACAAATAGAGGAATCCACGCCAAAAATAGATTCCATGCCAAAAAGCCGTATTGGATTTTTTCTAATTTGACCATTCTAAATGCCAATAACGCAACTGCACTTACTGCAAAAATGACCAAAGAAGATAAGGAATATAAAAAATTAGGGATTCTAATGTTGTCAAATACTACGATTAAGTTTTTCATGATTTTTTTAAGTTATTGAAATTAGTAATTGTAAAATACGCTTTAGCGTGTTTAGTTCATTATCAAATACTTGCACACCCTGAAGGGCATGCTACAGTGTTCTCACCGTTAAAACGGTAAGCTATCGCAACGGCGAACCGTGATTATGGATGTAAAACCCACCGTTTTACGGGCGCAATGCAATTGTGGGAACTCTCCAAGAGAGAGAGAACGTTTATTTCTTGAAAGTCAATACAGCAAAACTAAGCCGAATAAAATGTGATTTTTTCTCATAACGTTTAAAATGATAGTAGGTTAGTTAATTTGATTGCAAATTTAAAAAAGAACTTTGTATTTCAAAGTATATTTACGATTCAAAGTAAAAAAAGTTGTAGAATCTCTCATTAATTCTGTAAAAATCAGTGAGCGATTGTTTTTGTGGGAGGTCTAAGAACAAATATTTGTTGAAAGTCCAAAGGCAAAAAGCTATTTATTTTTGTTGATTTCCTTACTTTGTGTTTTCTTTAGGTTTAATAGAAAGCAACTTCAAGTCCAATGAATAAAAACATCATTTTTTACGGAAAAGCCAATCCACTGCCCCGCAAACACTTTCTTCGAGCGGGTAGCCTCGATGTTGTCTATGAAAATGCTTGTTTGAGATATATTTCTATGTATGGAATAGAGCTAATTCGCAATATCTACGCTGCGGTCAGGGATAGAAATTGGGGGACAGTTTTGCCCCAAATCATAGAAGAGAATATTCAAATCAAAGAAAATTCTTTTGAAATAGTATATACAGCCCATTATAAAAACAAAGAAATAGACTTTGAAGCAAGTTACCGAATCATTGGTCAAGAAAACAACGCTATTTCTTTAGAAATGAAAGGCAAGGCTCTAAATACCTTTAAGAAAAATCGCATTGGTTTCTGTGTATTGCACCCTCTTCAGGGTTTCAAGGGCAAGGAATGTAAGATAACCAATGCTCAGGGAGAGATAGTAATCGCTCGTTTTCCGATTGAAATCAGCGCAAAATCTCCTATGACAAATATCAAAATGATGGAATGGGAAGACTATCTTGGAACTTACCAATTGTTTTTTGAAGGGGATATTTGGGAGATGGAAGACCACAGAAACTGGACAGATAGCTCTTTCAAAACTTTTTGCACTCCCTTAGACTTGCCATATCCTATTGAAATAGAGCAAGGTACAGAAGTTTGGCAGAAAATAACTTTTCTTGTTACCTCTAAAGAGCAGGCTAAAATACAAAAAAATGAAACAGAATATAAACTGTCCATCAATAGAAATGCGCCTAAGTCATTCCCTAAAATTGGCTTGGCTGAATCAAGTCTTTCAAGAAAACTAACAGGAAATGAGATAAATATCCTCAAACAAGCAAATTTTCATCATTTGCGATTTGATTTGAAACTAAACACAGAAAATTGGCAGGAGCAATTAGAAATTGCTATTTACAATGCACAAGCCCTTCATGCCCAATTGGAATTAGCTATCCACTTCACCCCAAATTTTGAAGCAGAAATAAAGGCATTAGAAAACAGCTTTTTATCAATCAAAGATTTAGTAAGCATAGTATGGATAGTAGATGAAAAAACACGAGTATCTACTACTCACCTTATTACATATATTATAAAATATCTGCGCGCTATTTTTCCCAAAGCAATCATTGGCGGCGGAACAGATGCTTATTTTGCAGAGTTCAACCGAAATATCTTTGATGCTACTTTACTTGATTTTGTAACTTTTGCTATCTGCCCCCAAGTTCATGCTTTTGATAATGATAGCCTAATAGAAAATATAGAATCTCAATTTGATGTGTTAGAAACCTGTGCAAAACTATACCCTCACAAACAATTAAATATTTCTCCGATTACTCTTAAACAGCGATTTAATGTAGTAGCCACAGGAGAAGAGCATGAACCGCCAGAAAATCAGCTCCCCGATAATGTTGATGAAAGGCAAATGTCATTATTTGCGGCGGGCTGGACTTTAGGGAGCTTAGGCGCAATTATTCAAGGGAATTGTAACCTGGTAACTTACTATGAAACAATAGGTTGGCGAGGAGTAATTCAAGGAGATGAGGCACCACTTACGCCTACCTTGTTTGCAAGCCAAGCAGGATACATTTTTCCTATATATCATCTATTTTCCTTTTTGAATCAACTACAGCCTACTTTTGCATACATAGTGAAAACGAGTTATCCTATGAAGTTTTCTGCTTTGGAAATAGGCAAAGACAAGGAGTCATTCCTAATCATCGCCAACCATACCAACGAAGTTATTACCTTGACTATGACAGAGTATTCCGATTGCTTTTATAAAAAAATAGATGCAGATAATGTCGAGCTATCTTATAAAGATTATCTATTCTTAAAAAAATTAGAATGGAAAAATATTGAAAATCAAGTAATTGTATTAAGTCCTTATTCTTTATTTTTTCTTAAATCAAATTAAATCCCTACATCTACTTTGCAAATAAAGCTCACTAAAGTTACTTGTCGCAAGCCATTTTGGTAGTTATCAATAGTGATAAATATAAAATATCCCTAAAATAGGCATCCTGTCCCAGAAATTTTGTTTAGTAAAATTAGCAAACCACATTTGTTAAAAAATTATTAACTCTTAAAATTTTAACACGATGAGATTATCACTGATTAACATTCTTATTTTACTAAGTGCAGTATTCGTACAACTATATGCACAGACAAATGGGTTACACTCTGAAGCACCTCTTAATCTACTCAAGAGTCTTAGTTCAAAGACCTCTCTTACCACAGAGGAAAGAAATCAAGCATTAGGGGCAATGTTGCAACTGATGAATGAAGCAAGACAAAATCCCAACTATAGGCGCGCAAGTGGGTGCAAAACCGCACTTGCTTTGCCTTCCAACCTAACGCCCTTAGTTTTTGATGATAGACTGACTAATACTGCTCAAGAGCAAGCAGATTACCAAGCTCGTATCAGACAAGTAACACACGATAACCGAAACTATCGAGATAATAACGATGGGGGGTATGGGGCAAGAATGGATAAATATTTACGTAACATTGGAACTGCCGAGGCTTGCGGTGGCTCAGAGCAACTCGCTGACGAGCCTATAGGATGGATGAAAAGCGAAACACACTATAGACCTACTTGGAATTTGGATAATCAAGTAATGAATGCTGTTGGTTTTGGAATTGCGAAAGGGTCTGATAATGTTTGGTACACAGTAGCCGTTTGGGCTAATTTGCCAAGTCCCTCTTCCTCACTTAAAATCACACAGCCAGTAAAGGGTAATAGTACAAGCAATAACAGCAATGCAAAATCTATTGGCAAATACGAACTAAACCCAGGAGATAGAATATACGAAAATGAGAAGATGGTGTCAGCAAATGGTCGCTTCCAACTTCGTGGTACTTCTGATGGTCAGTTTGTCATCGAGGATATTTCTGCTGGGAATAAAGAGGTTTACAGATTTCCTCTACCAGGTGCGTGGGGTGTTAGCTCTGATAGAAGTTTCCTAAGTTTCAACCCCGACTGTAATGTATGTATTGATAGCAAACAGCAAAATAGGAATTTTTGTGCTACTAATGGCAGTGATGCAGTTGCCCCAGTAATTCTCAACAAATGCAAGAAAGCAAGATTAACTGATGACGGAAGATTGGTTGTGTTAAACGCAGAAGGCGTTGAAATATGGACTAATAAGTCCATAAGACCTTGATTTTATACATAAACAAGAATTTAGCGTGGGTGGAAGTTTCCACAAACTTCCACTTTGGTTTCTTAAAACCAAAATGAAATAACTTAAACCAATCAATTAAATCACTTTAATAACGTAAAAAACTATATGAAATCTTTATTTAAAAAATATACGCATTATTTAGTTATCTGCTCATTGCTTTTGACTTTTGCTTGTGGGGGCGGAAATAATAAGACCCAAAGTGATAATGTTCTCAATGATACCGTACCCCAAGGGACTACTCCTGATAAAACTGAAGCTGAGAGAGCCGCAGAAAAAGCGGCAGATAAATTAATAACAGATTCTCTGTACAACACGTATTATACTGCTGTGATGCAAAATGACTATGACAAGGTGATGCAAATGATGCACCCAGTTGCATTTAAAATAACACCAAAATCAGAGTTTTTGGAGGATTTAAAAGGTATGCAAACCTTTTGGTGTCAGCACTGCATCAAGCGGGACATCATGCATGTCAACGTCATCAATTATTTCAGGCTCATCAAAAAGTGTAATGCCAATTTTACGGCATGTGGGTTTGCAAGATTTTAAGAACATATCGTAATAACCTTTGCCATAACCCACCCTGTTGCCCTTGGCATCGTAACATAGTAAGGGCACAAGCACGATGTCTATTTTTTCAGAAGGTGTAGGCACACCATGTCTGGGTTCTTCTATGCCCCATTTATTTTTTTCAAGTTGATGTAGTCCTTCAAAATAAATATTCTCCATCACCCCTTCCGCATTTATTTTTGGCAGCGATATGCGAATGTGTGGGAACTCCCTTCTTACCCTATCAATGATCATCCAGGTGTCGGGCTCATATTTTTTACGAATAGGCAGGAAAGTATGAAGCGTTTTTAAAAATGATAAATCAATGCTGGTGAAGAAGGTATGATACAGGGCAAGGTTTAGTTGTT
>JALOMS010000731.1 GCA_025455345.1 Thermoflexibacter sp.
AATTCCTAAGTCTTAATTTTAATGCACAAATTATTTTTTTTTGATAAATTTTCCTATTTTTACCCTTACCTATTAGAATTATTTTTGCCAATACCATTTAAAAAATTGCTAATTTAATATTTCAAATAATGCAGAAGAATCAATTACTTGTCATTATTATCACTTTCCAAATCCTAATTTTGGTAGGAATGTTTGGTAAGGCATTTTATCCACTTTGGGTAGGTGAAAAAGTAACTTTCAAAGTCCTCCCGCGCGACCCAAGAGATATTTTTAGAGGCAATTATGTAGATTTGCGATATGGCTTCAATACGTTAAATCTTGCTGGACTGCCCAATGACTTAGACCGATTGGGTAAGTACCGATACGGGGACAGACTCTATGTAGAATTGGGGAAAGAAGGAGATTTTTACGAAGCTATCGGGGTTTGGAAAAATCCACCAGAGAAAAATAAATTTATACAAGTCATTGCAGAAGAAACTTATAGCTATGACACACTTACCTCTATCAATGTCAATGCGGGCATAGAGTCATACTTTACTACACCAGAGAATGCGAAAAAAATAGAAAGTCTAAACTTTATGAACAATGACAGTGTAGAGGTATCTGTAGATGTGATGATTGCCCCTGACGGCAAGGCAAGAATCAAACAAGTCAATACAAAAAATATTATACAACCAAATAAATAATAGATACGTTTTTTATAAACAAATGACTTGATGAAGCAGATTGTATGCTTTCGTTTGTTCACACCAAAAATATCTGATTGATTTTGAAAAAGATTGTGCTTTATGTGCTATTTATCTTAATGCTATTTTATTGGGGGCGGTCTTGTATGGTGATTGCTAATCAAGAAGCCGTCAAAAGGGTAAAGACAAATTATGAAAAACAAGTAAGTGCTATTTGTAAGGAAATGGACGTTCCTTTAGAGTATTTTTTAGCATTAATTATCTTAGAATGTTCGGCAAGGAAAAATCCACCCAGCCGATATGAAGCTCACGTATTTGAGAAACTTCGTGCAGTAAAAAACGGAAAAATCATAAGCTATTCAGGGCTGAAAAAAGCAGATTTGGCGCAGTATTCAGACCAAACCCTAAAGTTATTAGCCACATCTTGGGGAGCATTACAAATCATGGGCTATAATTGTATCTCTATGAATATCAGCATAGATGAGCTAAAAGGAGATAACTCTCTCTATTACTCAATCCAATGGTGCAAACTCAATTATGGCAAATATCTAAAAAAACGGGACTTCCAAAACGCTTTTCATATTCACAATACAGGCAAGCCCTATCCTTTGTTTTGGTTTGCTCAGACTCACGACCCACTCTATGTAAACAAAGGGTTGGCGTATGCCAATGCCTTGGGAGTCCAATGGAATTAAAATTAAACTTACTTTTGATAAAATTCTTATTTAATTTATTGAGATTTCAAATTAATCGCTAATATTGTTAGCTTTTTAAAATATTTATTAGTGATTTTACCATTCTCAATTTCTCATAAAACATGAAAATTATTGTACCTATGGCGGGTAGAGGAACACGTATGCGTCCACATACCCTTACAATACCAAAACCCTTAGTTCCTATTGCAGGCAAGGCAATTGTTCATCGTCTAATGGAAGATATAGTTGCCGTTTGTAATGAGCCTGTAGAAGAAATCGCCTTTATCATTGGAGATTTTGGGGCAGAAGTCGAGAAAAGATTAATTCAAATTGCAGAAAGTCTTGGCGCAAAAGGGAAAATATACTACCAAGATAAGCCGCTCGGTACAGCCCATGCGCTACTATGTGCCAAGCCTTCCTTAGAAGGAGAGCTGGTGATTGCCTTTGCTGATACACTGTTCAAAGCTGATTTTAAGCTGGATAAGAGTAAAGACGGAACTATCTGGGTGCAAAAAGTAGATAATCCATCTTCGTTTGGAGTAGTAGAGTTTGACAAAGATGGGTACATCACCAATTTCGTAGAAAAACCGACCGAATTTGTTTCAGATTTGGCAATTATAGGCATTTATTATGTCAAGGACGGAGCTTTCCTAAGAGATGAAATGCAGTATCTCTTGGACAACAACATTAAAGACAAGGGCGAATTCCAACTTACCAATGCCTTAGAAAATATGAAACGCAAAGGAACGAAGTTTGTTCCTGAACAAATCTCTGAGTGGTTAGACTGTGGGAATAAGGATTCAACAGTGTTTACTAATCAACGTTATTTGGAATACCTCAAAGCACGCAAGGAAAAATTGGTATCAGATTCGGCTAAAGTGGTAAACTCTGTACTGATAGAGCCTGTGTATGTAGGTGATAATGTGGAAATTCATAATGCTATTGTAGGACCTCATGTCAGCATAGGAGCAAATACAAAAGTAAAAGATAGTATTGTGAGTAACTCCATTATTCAAGAAAATGCTCATATAGAAAATGTAAATATTACTAACTCTATGATAGGCAATCATGCCAAGTATCACGGAAGCAAGGCAGATTTGAGTATCGGAGATTATAATGTCATCAAATAATTTCCTACTTTTTCTAAACAAAAACTGTCTGACGAGTAGCTCGTCAGACAGTTTTTGTTTTATTACTTTTCTTAAGTACACAAGCATTTTTATTGTAAAATATGCTTTAGCGTATTTAGTTCCTTGTCAAATACTTAAGCACTACATGCTTCACAACCATCGGGG
>JALOMS010000732.1 GCA_025455345.1 Thermoflexibacter sp.
TTCTCTGATGCTTACAGTCCCAAAACGCAAGTGTATGCTGATGCGTGATGTGCCTTGTAGAGCAGGGAAATCTCTACTTTCTCCATATTTTTGTAAAAGGGAATCATTGACGCTAATTTCGGGGAAAGAGTAAGAATGTTCTTGGAAACCCATCTGTCCCAGCTCAATAATATCTAAGTTGTTGGTTTTAAAAAACTTGTGGAAATACTTATCATTGGGATAGGATTGTAAGAAAAAATCATTGAGATTTTTCTTCCATTTGCGGCTGTAAGGAGTAAAAATAGTGTATGGCTTCCCATCATCTTTGAGAACTTCGTTTTTATCAAAAATAGTTTGGTCTTTATAAGCATAAAATGGGATATTATTTGCTGATAACAAGCGTTTTATTTTCCCATCTCTTTCTTTAGCATAAGGCTCGTAATCATCATTGGTATAAACGGCTTTGACCTCGTATTCTTTGAATATATCTTTCCAAACTTCCTCTGGCGTACCATATTTCACTAAAATACTACTGCCCAGACTTTTTAGCTGGTCTGCTAATTTGGCAATTTGTCTATGTATAAAAATAACCCTGCGGTCATTCTTATCTTCTAATTTATCTAAAATTTCCTTGTCAAAAATAAAAAGAGGAAGCACAGGCAAATCTCCACTAAGGGCATGATACAATCCTGCGTTGTCATGTAGGCGCAAATCTCTGCGATGCCAAAAAATCGCTATTTTTTCCATGAATTTGTATTTTTTGAATTCATAGAAGAAAACAGATTTTTGTATTAAATGTTCTGAGCAAATCTAAAAGATGGTATATGGCTACATCAGCTTTTTATAGAGATTCTAACTTAGAGGTTATTCCTGTTTTTTTAAATAGTTCAGAAAGAGAAAGTTGGGTTTGGCGAATGTCTTGCCAATCTTTGAGGATTACGCCCAGCGTTTCTTCTACAATATTTTTGTCCAAATAGTCTATATGCAAGGCGGACAATGCGGTTGCCCAATCTAAGGTTTCGGCAATGCCAGGTATTTTCTCTAATTTTTGCTTTCTAACTTCCTGCATAAACAGGCAAATTTGTTTACCCAAATTCTCATCAATCTGTGGGACTTTGTTGTGAACAATCGCCAATTCTTTATCAAAACTTGGATAGTCAATCCATAGGTATAAACATCTTCGGCGCAATGCTTCTGATAACTCTCTGACTCTGTTGCTTGTAACTATCACATAAGGAATATGATTGGCTTTGATAGTTCCTAATTCTGGGATAGTGATTTGCCACTCTGCCAATACTTCGAGCAGGAAACTTTCGAATTCCTCATCAGCTCGGTCAATCTCGTCTATCAGCAACACAGGACTTTGCTCTTGGCTAATCGCCTTAAGGAGCGGTCTTTTGAGCAAAAATGCATCACTAAAAATCGTTTGTTCTTTCTCTTGTAGAGATTTGTCGCTTTGTTCTTCTAACTTCAAGTGGAGCAGTTGGCGTTGGTAGTTCCACTCATAAAGGGCATGAGTAGCATCTAAGCCCTCATAACATTGAAGTCTAATGAGTTGGGTATTGAGAGCCTTTGACATTACTTTGGCAATTTCTGTTTTCCCTACTCCTGCGGGACCTTCTATGAGCAAGGGCTTGCCTAATTCCATAGAGAGAAATATAGACATTGCTGTGCTTTTCTCAGATATATATCCTTGATTTTGAAGTATTTGTTGGACTTGTTCAAAGCTATTTTGCATGAGTTTATTGAGTTCTTAGATGATACATTGTTTGGCTTTAATCTCTATTCATTGATTAGTATAACATCGTTTTAGGCTAAATTTGCTATAATTTAGGAAAACAAGCAATAGAAAATAAGATTTTTTTAATCTTTTTCATGTCTTTTCATTAATTCTTTCCATATTTTTTCCAAAGTTGGTGGCAGATACTGATGCTCTAAAATATGAATTTTTTTTGCCAAAGATTCAGGAGTCTCATCGGTTGCTACCTCACATTTGGCTTGGAAAATAACATTGCCTTCGTCGTATTTGCCGTTAGCATAGTGAATCGTAATGCCGCTTTCTTTTTCTTTGGCATGAATCACTGCTTGGTGAACGTGGTGTCCAAACATCCCCTTGCCACCGTACTTAGGCAAAAGGGCAGGATGTAGATTGACAATGCGTTCGGGATAGGCTTCGATGATATTTTCAGGAACGAGCCACAAAAAACCTGCAAGTACAATAAAATCAACCTTTTCTGATTTGAGTAAGTCCAATACTTGCTCACTTTCATAAAAGTCTTTCTTCCCAAATACCCAAGTCTTTACTCCTAAGTGTTGTGCTTTTTCTAATACAGGAGCATCTTTTTTATTGGACAATACGACAAATTTGTACTGAGGTTGTGCTTGGAAATACTCTATGATTTTGACAGCATTACTGCCCGTGCCTGATGCAAAAATCGCAATCGTCATATAGATATTGTTTGGAATTTTTATGCTTGCAAAATTATCATTCCTATCATGCCAAGTAGCATAATTGCCTTACAAAAACTACTTAGGGCGTGAAAATCTTTTTTAGATTTAGAGATATACACCTTCCAGCCAAGCCACACGAAGGAAAAACCCAATATTATACAATAATAAAGATAATAGGGAATCAACACGTCTAACAAGTAAGGAAGGTAAAAAAGCAATAAAAAGAAAATAATCAATAGTAT
>JALOMS010000118.1 GCA_025455345.1 Thermoflexibacter sp.
ACAAAATTCAAAGTGGGCAATTTGTTGATGTAGCTCATATTCTTTCTCATTGGGGATAATGCCTAAATCATTGAGTTGCTTGGTGATGATTTGTCGCACATTCTGACGCATTCTATCCTGTTTTACTTTGCTAATTCCTTGTGAATGTTCTAAATACCGAGTAAGTATGCTGGGGATAATAGCAAAGCGAGCCTTCTTTGCTAATCTTGTCCAATATTCGTAGTCTTCTGCGGGTGCGTACTGCCCATCAAAGACCACTGCTGTAAATTTATTCCGCATCATCACAGAGGAAAGGGCAAAACAGTTTTGAAATAATAACCGCATAGGGATTTCTTCGGAGGAAAAATTGAGTTTGAAATAAGACATAATTTCATCATTTTCATTGGCTACTTCTGTCCAAGTCCCTAACAAATCTATATCGGGGTTTTGCTCTAAAAAACCAACTTGTTCTTCCAATCTTTGGGGATAAGCATAGTCATCAGCGTCCAAAAAACCAATATACCTACCTCTCGCCTCTGCCATGCCCAAATTCCGCGCTCCTGCCGCTCCTAAGTTATGGGGTGTATGGAAAAGCCTAATTTTTTCATGCCTCATTGTTTGCACTATTCCAAGAGTATGGTCAGTAGAGCAGTCATCTACGATAAGCAATTCAAAATCTTGAAAGGTTTGTAACAAAATACTCTCTATTGCCTTTTTGACAAACTTTGCACTATTATAAGTAGGCATAATAATACTTACTGTTACATTCTTATCCATGATAGAGGGTAGATGTCTTGTGTATTGACAGTTTTGTCCGCAAACCAATCATTGGGGGCTACGACTATCTTATGTGGATTGGTATTTAGCCATGCCGCCCACCAAGAAAAAGTGCTGTTAGGAATGAGCTGGTGCTTGCAAAGACTCATCAGTTGGAGGTCTTCTTCGGTAGTATTGCCCTCCATGAGCGTAAAAGGGAACTCCAATTGGAGATTTTCTCTGACCCAATCAAAGTTATCAGCAAAGACAAAAAAATGTAGATTCTCTTGTCTTTCAGCGATATAATTGATTATTTCTTGATAATAGTGATTGGTCATCATGCCGTGGAATTTAATACCTTCATTGTTTTTTTGCCCAGCCGAAATCCCATGCAATGCCCTGATATGCAAGCAAACAGCATTAGATTCTTGAATTTTTTGAGCTATCAATTTATTTTTTTCTGAAATTGTTTGAGCAAAAGTCAAATCTTCTCGGATTTGTTTAGCCACTTTGTCAAAGTATTTTTCTGATTGCCAATATCCTGAAAAATACGTATTCGAATTTATTTTTCCACTAAGTATCATTGGGTCAAAATGATAATGTTTCTCATGGACAAAGTGAGGGCTTTTGCCTAAGCAACTATCTAAATAATTAAAAACCTTGTCTTTGCGCCCCAAAGGGGACTGATGTCTTTGAAAATATTTTATCTGCTTGGTATTCAGTGTATTGGCTTTTATTTTGAAAATATTGAGCTGATAATTCCTTTGATAGAAATCATCTAAAAATCCAGAAACCGTATCCAAGTACAGGGGTTGGTGATGAAGGATAGAGAGGCTTCTGCCCAAAGCATATTGGAATAATTGATTCCCCAAACCACCAAAAAGTTTGACCGCAATCATGTTTATTGATTTTTATAAAGCAAAATAGAATAAAAAGAAATGAAGTTCAAAATGCGAAATGATTTCTTTTTGTTTTTGTAAATTTGCCACATGAAAATTAATTTGATAGAAACGAAAGAAGTCCAAAAGACTGCCATATTAGTCGCTGTTGTTACCCAAAAACAAACAGACCAACAAGCTATAGAGTATTTAGATGAGTTGGAGTTTTTGGCAGAAACCGCAGGGGTAAAAACTATTTACAAATTTAAGCAAAAACTGGACAAGCCCGATGGAAGGTTTTTCGTGGGGAAAGGAAAAATGGAAGAAATAGTCGCTTATATCAAAGAGTATAAGCCAGATATGGTAATTTTTGATGATGACTTGAGTAGTTCGCAGATTCGCAACTTAGAAAAAGTCCTTACTTGTTCTATTCTCGACCGTAGCTTGCTCATTATTCAGATTTTTATGCAAAGAGCGCGCACAGCCCAAGCCCGCACGCAGGTAGAACTTGCCCAATACGAATACGTTTTGCCGCGATTGACGCGTATGTGGACACACCTTTCCCGTCAGCAAGGCGGACGCGGTACGCGAGGCGGACCGGGGGAAAAGGAAATAGAAACTGACCGTCGTATCGTCAGAGATAGGATAGCTTTTTTAAAAAATAAACTCAAAGAAATAGAAAAACAAAGCCAAACACAACGCAAATCTCGCGACCAAATGGTAAGGGTTGCTTTGGTAGGTTATACGAACGTAGGCAAATCTACGCTGATGAATTTGCTATCCAAATCAGATGTTTTTGCAGAAAATAAACTTTTTGCGACCGTAGATGCCACAGTTCGCAAAATGGTATTGAATGAAATTCCCTTTTTATTAGCTGATACTGTGGGTTTTATTAGGAAACTTCCTACCACACTCATCGAAGCCTTTAAGTCCACTCTCTCCGAAGTCGTAGAGGCAGATATATTGCTCCATGTAGTAGATATTTCTCACCCTGCTTTTGAGGAACAAATAGAAATCGTCAATGATACTTTGGCAGAGATAGGAGCCAAAGACAAAACAATTTTACTAATATTCAACAAAATAGACCAATACATCAATCCTGAAAGAGATGAGTTTGACCTTACTACTCCGCATACTCCTACGCTCCAAGAGCTGAAGCAAATGTATATGGGCAAACAGCCGAAGGCTATTTTTATTTCAGCTACCCAAAAGGAGAATATACAAGAGTTGCGGGAATTAGTATTACAAGAGATTGCTAAAAAATATTATACAATTTATCCTAATTATTTGAAAGAAGATAGTAATTTGGTTCACTCTTTGACAAAAATTGAGTAATCTTTATCGATATTTGCCTTGACTTGAGCATATTTTTTATTATTAGAACATTATTAAAAATCATTTTTTGAGGTTTTCTACCTTAGTTGTCCAGCTTGCAAAAGTATAGTTCATGGAAACAGAAAAATTCAATATATTATATGTAGATGATGAGGAAGATAATTTGAGGATTTTCAAAGCCTCTTTTAGACGGCAATTCAATATTTTTATCGCCTCTGATACTCATATAGCCAAAGAAATATTGCAAACCAATGATATTCACCTGATTATTTCAGACCAACGTATGCCTGAAAAAACAGGAGTAGAGTTTTTGGAGGAAATTGTTACAGATTTTCCTGATGTTGTACGCATTATTTTGACCGCTTTTAGTGATACCACAGACATCATTCGTGCTATCAACAAAGTAGGAATCTATCGCTATTTGACCAAACCATGGGATATAGACGACCTGACCATGACCATCAAAAGTGCGATGAATAATTTCATGCTCAAACGACAGAATAAAGATTTAATAGTCAATCTACAAATTATTAATGAAGAACTTACCAAGACCAACGAGGACTTAAAACAGAGAAATAAAGAATTAGATGAGTACGTCTATCGCATTTCGCATGAGGTACGCGCGCCTGTGTCTTCTATCTTGGGCTTGTTCTATCTGCTTAAAAATCATGAAAATAACAGTGATTTTACTACTATCCAAAACTATCTTCACCTAATAGAACAAAATATCATTAAGTTAGATGTTTTTATTCGTTCTGTTTTGCAATACTCTGCTACTAAGAACTTCGAGTCTCAAATAGAAGAAGTTGATTTTGATAAACTTATCAATGAGTGTGTAAAAGAATTTTTCCCTTATGGTATCAATGACAAAATCAAAATAGAAAAAGATATTCGCATATCACAACCCTTTTTATCTGATGTAGGCTTGTTAAAAACTATCTTTAGAAATCTTTTGGAAAATGCCATCAAATATGCCAAATCTACTAATAGTCCAAATATTATTAATATTCAGGCACATAGCACCGAAAAGGGTGTAGCTATTTCTTTTGCGGACAATGGCATAGGCATTCCTAAACAGTATCAAAGCAAAATATTTGATATGTTTTACAGAGCCAATGACTACTCTAATGGTTCAGGCTTAGGGCTTTATATCGTCAAATTGGCTGTCGAGAGATTGAATGCACAAATTAGCTTAGAAAGCGAAGAAGATAAGGGAACTACCTTTTTCTTGGAGATTCCCTGTGCGACTGCGTAACAAATCTTAGAAATTAAAGAATTGAGAAGGTGTACGCGCTTTTTGCAGTTGTTTTTTCATTTTTTCAAATATTTTGACTTCCTGCTCTTTAAGATTCGTTTGTTCTTGCGCTTCTTTCTTCAGATTGTACAATTCATAGTTTTGGCTTTTCACGAAATAAATGAGCTTATAATCTCCTGCTTGTAAGGCTTGCCATCCGCCTTGCTCGTGAAATTCCCAATACAAATCTACTTTGCGTTTTCCTTGCTTTTGCCCTAAGATAGTAGGCAAAATAGATATACCATCTATGTTTTGAGGAGGTTTTATCCCCGCTAATTCACAAGCCGTTGGTAAAAAGTCCCATTGGGCAGTAGGGAAATACGAACTACTTCCCGCCTTGATTTTACCCTTCCACCATACTAAGAGAGGCGCGCGTATTCCTCCCTCGTAAGGGCTTCTTTTAAAGCCTCTTAACTTATTCTTCTCAGCAAAACGCATAGGTATATCTTCAGTAGAACCATTATCACTACTAAAAAAAATAATCGTATTTTCTGCTATTCCCTTATCAATCAGTTTTTGCATAATCTGCCCTACATAGCTATCCATGCGACTGATAGTAGCCGCATAGTTTTTCTCCAAATCAGTCCAATTTTCATTTTGATAAGGAGATAGGGTAGGGGATTGGAATCGGATTTCTTTGGGAGCTTCTCCGTTATTATGAGGCAGAGTATAGGACAAATACATGAAAAATGGCTTTTTATTATCTTGTTTATCAATAAATTGTAATCCTTCCTGTGTAAATAGGTCATTAGAATACTCGACTTTATTTTCTTCTGGTGTATAGCTACCCATTCCCTTGCTGTAAGTATTTTGTGTTGCCTCCCAAATAACCTTATTTTTCAAATATTCTTTTTGTCCATTTCTAATCAAATACTCTGGATAGTTGTTGTGGGCAAGCACTTGGTCTAAATAACCATAATAAGTATCGAAACCTTGCTTGGTCGGTTCGCCAGAAGTCCCCTCACAGCCCAGTCCCCATTTGCCAGAGAGAAAGGTCTGATAACCCGCCTGTTTGAGCAACTCTGCCACAGTAACCGTTTGATTAGAAATCGGCATCTGCCCGTGCGGTTCTACCTGTTTATTACCTCTGACTTCTCCATGCCCTGTGTGCATTCCTGTCATCAAAGCACAGCGAGAAGGAGCGCAAACGGAAGTTCCCGCATAATGTTGGGCAAATTTGATACCCTCACTTGCCATTTTATTCAAATTTGGCGTTTTAAAA
The DNA here is from genome assembly GCA_025455345.1 of Thermoflexibacter sp. Taxonomy (GTDB): domain Bacteria; phylum Bacteroidota; class Bacteroidia; order Cytophagales; family Thermoflexibacteraceae; genus Thermoflexibacter. The sequence goes on from JALOMS010000118.1 coordinate 5,465, forward strand.
ATTGTATTTCCGTAAGGTTCTATTTCTTCTATCCCCAAATCATCCATCAAAATATAAATAATATTGGGCTTAGTTTGCTGTGCCAGCAATACATTAGTACAAAAAAACAGTAAGAAAAAAAAGCATTTCATAGGTAATAAAGTTTGGCTATCAATGAAAATATATCTCATAGCAAATATACTAAAAATTACTTCTTTGGGAAGTGCTTTTTATCTTTGCTTAACGCTACCTTCATAAAATTTCTCAAGTCATTCTATTTTGATACATTAAAAAATTAGAAATTATCAATTAAATTAACCAACTTTGCAGTATCAATTTTCTGCATTGTCAATTTTTTTTATGAGTGATATAGTTAAGCATGAGTGCGGTGTAGCACTTATTAGGCTTCGTAAGCCACTTTCTTATTACATAGAAAAGTATGGTTCGCCTACCTACGCCTTGGACAAACTGTACCTATTAATGGAAAAACAGCACAATCGCGGACAAGACGGCGCAGGTGTTGCAAATATTGTCCTCAATTCTAAGGCGGGTTATCCTTATATTTTTAGAGAGCGTTCGATAAAGCCACAACCTATTGCGGATATTTTTAAAAAAATCTATAAAAAATTTAAAAAAGCTAAAAAACACGGCAATAAGGAATACCTCAATGCTCATTGGCTGAACCACAATGTTCCTTTCTCTGGCGAGCTACTCTTAGGACATCTTAGATACGGGACTCATGGGGAAAACTCTATTGAAAATTGTCATCCTTTTATTCGCAAAAATAATTGGCGCAGTCGCAACTTGGTCGTGGCGGGCAATTTTAACATGACCAATGTAGATGAGCAGTTTGAGAAATTGGTGAGTTTGGGGCAACACCCTAAAGCAATGGCAGATACGGTTACAGTGTTGGAGAAAATAGGACATTTCTTAGATATGGAAAACCAACGCCTATTTGATATATTCAATGAGCAAGGTTATTCTAATGAAGAAATCACAGACTTGTTATCAGAAAATATTGATATTCAAAGAGTTTTACAGCGTTCTTGCAAGGATTTTGATGGAGGATATGTGATGGCTGGTCTAACGGGATACGGAGCCGCATTTGTGTCAAGAGACCCCGCAGGAATCCGTCCAGCGTATTATTATGCTGATAATGAGGTCGTTGTAGTAGCCTCAGAGAAACCCGCAATAAAGACTGCATTCGATGTTGATTATAGTGAAATTAAGGAAATTAGCCCTGCTCATGCCTTAGTGATTCAAAGAAATGGAGAATTTGGTGAATATCAGTTTACAGAACCATTAGAAAAAAAATCTTGTAGTTTTGAAAGAATTTATTTTTCAAGAGGCACAGACCCAGATATTTATAGAGAGAGAAAAGAACTTGGGAGGCTTCTCACCAATGATATTTTGAAGGCAATTGATTATGATTTAGAGAATACCGTATTTTCTTATATTCCTAATACAGCCGAAACAGCATTTTTAGGGCTTACTAAAGGCGTAGAACGCTTCCTCATTGAGCAAAGGAAAAAAGCGATTATTTCTGGCAAACTTTCTCACGAGGAGATAGAAAAAGTCCTTTCCTTCAGACCAAGAGTCGAGAAATTGGTCATTAAAGATGCCAAAATGCGAACCTTTATTACCGATGATAAGCATAGGGAAGACTTGGTAGCCCATATCTATGATACTACGTATGAGGTTATTAGGAAAAGAATAGATACAGTAGTCGTGATAGATGATTCTATTGTAAGAGGGACAACTTTGGAGAAAAGTATTATCAATATGTTAGAGAAGTTAGAGCCTAAAAGAATCGTCATCGTATCCTCTGCCCCCCAAATTCGCTTCCCTGACTGTTATGGAATAGATATGTCGAGAATGCAAGACTTTATAGCTTTTCGTGCGGCACTTGCCCTGCTCAAAGAAACTCAAAATCAGTATTTATTAGAAGAAGTATATTATAAGTGTTTGGATTCCATGAAGTTAGAAAGACATAAAATCCAAAACCATGTTAAGGAAATTTATGCTCCTTTTGATTATGAGCAAGTATCCAACAAAGTCGCAGAGATAGTAAAACCCAAGCACGTAAAAGCAGAAGTAAAGGTCGTATTCCAAACAGTAGAAAATCTGCACAATGCCTGTCCAAATTATTCAGGAGATTGGTATTTTACAGGAGATTATCCTACGGCAGGTGGCAACAAAGTCGTTAATCGCGCCTTCATCAATTTTATGGAAGGTAGAAACCAAAGAGCATATTTATAATTTTTAACCTATTATAAAAATCTGATTATGAGAAAATTGTACTTCTTTTATTTTTTATTTTTAAGCATACTTTTCATTTCTGCCTGTGGCGAAAATATAGAGGAGAGAGACCGAAAGATTAAACAGTCCCTAATGAAAATTACAAATGGTGTCCCTTGTATCTCTCTTACTGTTACTCCTGATTCTGCGGATAAAGAGGTTTTAGTAGCTATTGGTATCATGGAGGACAGTGCAAGAGTAGAAGCTCTGATTAAAAAAGATGAAAAAACAAAAGATTATATAGGTAGGGAAACCTTTGGCTCTTTTCTGGCTCGCGATATGAGCAGTAATATCGGCATGAGGGTTACAGACTTGGCATTGAAACCTACCAATACGCCCAATGTCTTCGAGGGCAAAGCCCTACTTAAGACGGGAGAGAAAATCTCTTTTATTGCTCACCCCGAAAAAGGTTGGTATCCCATAGATAATATAGATGTACTAACTACCATTATTAAGTATCAGGTAATGAAAAGCTTAGAAAAAGGTAAAGTATTAGATAGCATAAGCATTGCTCCTGAAGGCGTGAGCAGGTATAGAGGCAAATTTATACTTAAGTCAGGAGAAGAGCAATGGATTTATGTCGTACACTCAGGTGATGGATTTTCTTGGAATCTTTCTGAAGCATATACTCCTTCTCCAAAGTAGATATATTGATTGTTTGATAGCTAAGTAATTGTGCATTTTCATTGTAAAATACGCTTTAGCGTGTTCTGCTCATTATCAAATACTTATACACCCTGAAGGGTATTTTACAGTGTCGATTTAATTTGCTCACTTACTTAACGAACTAACTTCTTTACTTCTTCACGAACTCCACCAATCCACTCATCAATCCTTCTGCCAAAGGCAAGTCTGGCTTGGAATAAGTAGCAATGTTCTCTGCTCTATCTGCCGTGCTTGCCTTTAAGATATGATTCATTTTTTCTACAAGCAAATATTTTGCCTTGGGGCTTGCTTCTTTCAGCAATAAAGCCTCACTTTCAGCTACTTGTATGTCCGTAGTCCCTTGTACTATCAGGGTAGGAATCTGCAATTTCTTGATTTCTAACTGTGGATTGTACCTGAGCCAAGAAATCATGTAGGGCTGTACGCTGGGGCGGAACAGGCTCATATACATTGGGTTAGGATTTTCAATTAATTTCCCTTCTTTCAGTTGGTTAAACAGATTCTCAATGTCTGTAATGATATTTTCTGGTTGTTTCTGGTCTTTGAGTTGTTGCAAAATCACTTCGTTGATAGGTCTTCCTGCGCCCGCCAAAGAAATAAATTTACTGGTTTTGCTTTTTTGCGCCGCGACCATGCCTATCAGCGAGCCTTCGCTATGCCCCAAAATGGTAACGGAAGAAAATCGCTTGTCCTTGCTCAAAAAGTTTACCCAAGCCACTGCGTCGTCTATGTAATGCTCAAAACGCAAACTGTCCTCTTTCATGCCTGCGGTAACGCTTTTAGCTACGCCGCGCTTGTCGTAGCGCAAAGTAGCGATTTCATTTTTGGCAAACTCTTCTGCCAAAAGTTTGTAGGGCTGTGCTGTAACCCCTGCTATACTATTCCCGTTGCGGTCGGTGGGTCCCGAACCCGCAATAATCAGCACCACAGGCACAGTTTTTTTTGGTTCGGGTGTGAGCAAAGTGCCTTCTATTTTATTAACGCTTACAGTTTCTTCTTTGGATTGGGAGAAGGCGTAAGTTTGAAGAATAAAACCCAAGAATATGATTAAAAATGTTGTTTTCACGTAATAAATGATTAACTTTGTTTAAAATAAAAAATAACTTTATGATTGTAGAAATTAATAAGGGAATTACAACAGAAGAAATTAAACGTTTGATTTCCAATGTTTTCATTCAAAAACGAATCAAAGGTTATCCTGATTTAGACAAGTTTTTTGGTGTATTGCAACCAAGAAATTACACTCAAATTCAAAAAATAATGCGTGATGAGTGGGGGTAAGATAGTATTAGACACCAATGCGCTTTCCTATTTTCTTTCTGGTAATGCAGAAATTAAAGAAATAATCACAGATAACGAACTACTTATCTCTGTTATTACAGAAATGGAAATGCTTAGTTATAGTGGTTTTTCTGCTATTGAAAGGAAAAATATTCGCAATTTTTTGAATCAATGTAATATCATTGAACTTACATATCCAATCAGAGAATTAGCCATAAAAATTCGTTTGGCTCATAGGCGCAAATTACCAGACGCAATCATTGCGGCAACAGCAATATTTTTTGAAGTACCTTTGATTACAACTGATAAAGATTTCAAGAATATTAAAGATTTAGATTTAATATTAGTAAGCATTTAATTTTATTTTTTAAGTTTTTATATAAATTAATTTCTATCTACTTGTTTTTCAAGAATTTGCTTACAAAAAACAGCATAGGTAAGGT
>JALOMS010000119.1 GCA_025455345.1 Thermoflexibacter sp.
GCAAAGTATGACTTAGTATGCTGTCCTTGTTTTTATCCTAAGAAAAGTTGCGCTAAAAGGTAGTCAGATATTAGAATAGCAATACAGCTATTGGTTACCGCTTGTGTACTTGCTACTCCTACTTCCAAAGCACCGCCTTCGGTATAAAAACCTTTGTAAGCTGAAATAGTAGCTACTAAAAAAGCAAAAGTAAAAGACTTAATCAGCGCAAAAGTAATACTAAAGGCTTTGAATCCTTCGCGAATTCCTTGTATATACTCATCTGGGGTGTATAATTCTAAAAATGTGCCTGCGATGTATCCTCCAAAAATAGATAAAAAACCCGCTAAAATTACCAATAAAGGGTACATAAAAACAGCCGCCGCGATTTTGGGCATGACCAAATAAGATGCTGAGTTTATGCCCATTACTTCCATGGCATCTATTTGTTCGGTGATTCGCATTGTTCCGAGCTGTCCTGCGATATTAGAACCTACCTTACCCGCAAATACGATAGCTGTTATCGTTGGGGCAAGCTCTAAAAGAGTCATATCTCTTACTACTGTACCAATAATGTACTTGGGAATCAGAGGGCTAACTAAATTATAGGTAGTCTGTACCGCAGAAACTGCCCCTATAAACGTAGAGGTAATTACGACAATGGTCAAGGAATCTATGCCAATAAGCATACATTCATCAATAAAAAGTTGCCTATATACTTTGAAATTCTCTCTATTAGTAAAAATTTTAGCAAGAAAAATGATATATTTGCCTATGGCTCTCATGCTGTAAATAGTGTTTTAGTGAATTGAAGTACAAAATTAAAGATTTTTATTCAAATTCTCCCATTCATCTACGGTCATTCTAAATATATAATCATCATAAATCTCTCCTCGTTTGACCAAAGCCTTTTTAGCGACACTCTCCAAGTGAAAACCAGCCTTTTCCAAAACTCTCATGGAAGAAGTATTGGCAGAAAAGACCCCTCCATAGATTCGCACTAAGCCTAACTCTTCAAAACCCCATTTGCAGAGTAATTTGACTCCTTCTTTGGCAATACCTTTGCCCCAAAAAGGCTCTCCAAGCCAATACCCTATTTCCGCAGATTTTCTAAAAATATCTCCTTGCAATACCAAGCCACAGACTCCTACTAATTTTTCTTCGTAGCGAATACCAAAAGTGGCAAGCGGCTGTTGGGTAGCTAAATAATCCAGAAAATTAATGGCATCTTGGTCTGAATAAGGAGAGGGAAAAATATCTCTGACCCACATAGCTATTTGGGGATTATTTGCTAAATAAGCCAATGCGCTTACGTCTTCTTGCGTAAGAGGAGAAAGAGAAATATTCATTTTGATACTGTTTTTTTAAGTGTTTTAACGAATATATCATTCTACATTCTGTATTCCACATTCTACATTCTGTATTCCACATTCTACATTCTACATTCCACATTCTACATTCTGTATTCCACATTCTACATTCTACATTCCACATTCTACATTCTGTATTCCACATTCTACATTCTAAATAATCAAATCTTTAGATTGTAAGCCACCCGACAGTTGTTGTTGGATTTGAGTATGACTAAAATACTTATTTACAATAATATTCGAAGTCCCTGCTAATAAATCCGCAATTTTAGATAAAATATCTTCTAATTTTTGGCGAATAAAACTTGCAGATTGGTGTTCTGCCAGCTCGTTTGTATCTGATAGCTGTAAGATGGAAACCGCTTCCAATATCATTTTTTCCTCTTCGTTGAGTCGAGAAGAATGATGTGGTTTTGGTAGATTTTTCAGATGGTTCTGGATAGAGTGTAGTTGGTACAACAAAGAACTTGGGTGCATATTGTCCAAAAGTAATAAATCCAATACCGTTTGTAAGTGCAAATAAGACTGATACTTAGCTCTATATGTATTTAGACTTTCTTGGCAGGCAAGGACTACTTCCATAAGTCCATTTTCTACTTCCATTGCCTCTACCAAAGTCAGTGTAGAACGACTTAAAGAAATAGATAGCAAAGCATATTCTATTCGCTTTCCCAACTCAAACAGAGGTAATTCATATCTTCTATTTAAGATTTCTTTGTTGAATCCTGCAAAAGCGGCAAGATTGGTAATGAGTTGGTCTAAACCAATCTGTACATTGCGTAGGTCAATTGCGGGGAGTTGATTTATCATTTTCCAATAATCATCTATTTGGTCTAAAATCCTCCATGTATCAGGAGACCAACAATGACGAATCGAATACACAGCCCGCATCATATACTGCACTATGGAGGCGATACTACCGCTTTTGCTTGTATCTATCGCAATCGCTAATAGCTCACTTTCTGGTTTTTGCAAGCGTTTTCTGCCACCATCTCCAATAAACCCCGGATAGGTCATCGTAAATTGGGTAAGCCCGCACAGCAGGTCATACAAAAGTTTTTTATCAGATTTTCTTTTACTTAGTTGGGTTTCGTTGTATTTCTGAATTACGATTTTAAGCAAGCGAGCGGAGAGTTTGGCTCGCTCGGCATATCTCCCTACCCAAAAAAGGTTTTCAGCAGAACGGCTTGAAATCGTTGTATTTAGGTGATGAATTTGGGCTTTGATAGGTGCTATATGAGGTACTGCCTCAGAAGTAACTACCCATGTATCTTTGCTAATGCCACCTTTCTGATTGGAAACGATAAGATTGTCCCTTTCTGAAGCGGAGCGAGTAAGCCCTCCGCTCATTACTGTATAGCCTTGATTTTCTTTACCCAATAGGAAACAACGCCAAACGGCATGACGCGGCTCTAATTGACCATTAAAATATGAGGGCGTAGAGATAAATTCTAACTGCTCCTGCGCCAAATAAAGAGATGGATTTGCCTTGATTTTCTCTTTCCAATGCGCTAAAGCCTCTTGGCTGAGTTGTTTACCAAAAATAGCATTGGTACTTCCTTGGGGATAAATACTTTTAATTACCAGATTTTGAAGGTTATCCAATACGTATTTTTGCTCTTTTTCCTGCCCACACCACCAAGTAGCTACCGAAGGCAGGAGCAACTCCTCACCAAAGTAAAAACGGCAAATATTGGGGAGAAAAGCCATAATCCCCGAATTTTCTAATACACTGCTCCCCAAGGCATTGACGATTACTACATTTCCTTTGCGTACAGCCGCTACCAATCCTGCTACTCCCAAATGAGAGTCTGAGCGCAAGGTCAAAGGGTCGCAGAAAGCATCATCTACTCTTCGCCAAATGACATCAACTTGTTCCAAACCACTCAGTGTTTTAAGCCACACAGCCTCGTCTTTGACCATTAGGTCTTCCCCTTGCACCAGCGTATAGCCCATGACCGAAGCAAGATAAGCATGCTCAAAATAAGCCTCATTTCGCTGTCCGGGAGTGAGTAAGACTATACGAGGGTTTTCTTTATGATGAGGAGCTAACTCAAATAGCATCGTACGTAGCGTATCTAAGAAATTAGATAATTTGCTAATATGCCGATTTTGGAAAAATTCGGGCATAACCTTACTAATGGTAGAACGATTCTCTAAAGCATAGCCTATGCCAGAGGGGGCTTGAGTCCTATCCCCCAATACCCACCGCCTACCATCTGCGGTCTTAGCCGTATCTGCGGCGTAAAATGACAAAGGATAAGTTTGACTTTTTAGTAAATTAAAACAAGGTCGTAAAAAACCAATATGGTTATAAACCAGTTCTAAAGGTAGTAAGCCTTCTTTGATAAGAACTTGGTTTTCATATATATCTTTTAAGATAATATTCAAAAGTTCTGCTCGCTGTTTCAGTCCTTTTTCTGTGATTTTCCAGTCTTCTTCATCTATCAGCAAGGGTATAGGGTCGAGTTGCCAAGGACGATTCATTCCTTGTGGGTCGTCGTATATATTGTAACTCACCCCATTTTCGCGAAGGACTCTATTAATATCTTCGTGCCGTTGAGAGAGTCCTTGCTTCCCCCATTTTTGGATATAAGCTACTAAACTCTGCCAATGCGGTTTTACTTTATCTATTTCCCACATTTCATCATTGGGAATATTATCAGAAGCATACAAAGCTAACAGCCTTTTGGCGTTTTGAGCGACCTGCTTTGTCATTTGTAAAAATTTGTATATAGTAAAAAAATGTATAAACCCAAATTTATTATTCAAGGCATTGCATTTAGACAGCATATCTGCCTGTTGATTGGTATTTATAAGGGTGTTAGGTACAAAATTAGCGATTAATTAGTTAAAAGACAAGATTTAATTATGATTGTTGTCCAATTTTAAAGCATCAATGAGAAAATATGAAGAAATAAATATTGGATTAGTTATTAAAATTTCCTCCTTTGGTTATTTCTTCATATTACTAATCAATCACAGCTACTTATTCCCAATCAAAGTTATATTTGCCAGAGCCTACTTCTATTACTACCCAATCACCTTCCTTGCCTTTTATGGTGATTCCCTTGCTTGAGGAAAGGGCTTGTCCTGTTTCTTTGATTATATCCGAACTACTCGCAGGAAGGAATATCTTTGCAGTAGTATTAGTGGGTATTTCCACATTGACTTGCTTTTTATTCCCTTCTATTTTCCACTCAGATACGATTTTGCCGTAGTAAGTCTGTAATTCTGATTTTGCCATATTGAAATTCATTTGTTTACTAAAGTGTGGCTTAATGACAATTTTCTTATAACCCACACCACTTTCCTCTGTATCTATGCCTGTTACCACTCTATACACCCAATCGCCAATGGCTCCATAAGCATAGTGATTAAAAGAATTCATGCCTGCATTTTGGAATGAACCGTCAGGTTTGATACCGTCCCAACGCTCCCAGATAGTCGTTGCCCCCATTTTGACAGGATAGAGCCAAGATGGATAGTTTTCTTGTAAGAGCAAGGAATACGCTAAATCTAAATAACCAAAGCGCGTCAATACATGACAGAGGTAAGGAGTTCCTAAAAAACCTGTGGTCAAGTGAGTATTATAACTTCTGACGTTTTCAGCCAAGCGGTCTGCGGCTTGTTGTCTAAGATTTTCTGGAAACATATCAAAGTTGAGGCTAAGTACATAGGCTGTTTGTGTGCTTGATACCAAGCGACCCGTAGGAGTTACATATTCTTTCATAAATGCCTCTTTGATATTTTTCAATAAATCAGTGTATTTATTTACATCTTCATTTTTGCCCAATACTTTAGCTGTTTTGATGAGCAGATTGGTAGAATGAGCAAAAAAGCACTGGGCAATCAGGTACTTGTCTGTAACGGCGGCACGTCCGTCATTGTCATCATTGGGGCGATAAAACAGCCAATCTCCAAAGTGAAAGCCTTTGTTCCACAAATAGTTAGTGCTATTTTTTTCCATAAAACCTACCCATGACTTCATACTTTCATATTGGTCTATCAGAATACGTCTGTCCCCATACGCCAAGTACATATCCCAAGGAATAATGGTAGCGACATCTGCCCACCCTGCGGACGCAGAAGCATTTTTCCCTAATACATTGGGTACAACAAAAGGTACTCTGCCCTCCGCCTCAGACTGGTCTATGGCTACATCTTTGAGCCATTTGGCAAAAAAGTTGTGTACTTGGCGATTAAATGTGGCTGTACGTGCAAAAGCCTGTGCATCTCCTGTCCAGCCTAATCTTTCATCTCTTTGAGGGCAATCCGTAGGCACATCTAAGAAGTTGCCATTTTGCCCCCATTGGATATTATGTTGTAATTGATTGATAAGTGGGTGAGAGCTTACAAACTCTCCCATTTTTTTCATATCTGAATACAAAGCAACAGCCGTAAAGTTGTCATTGGTAATTTCCGTAGGGAATCCTTCTACTTTGATGTAGCGAAAGCCTTGAAATGTAAAATGAGGTTCGAAAGATTCTTCTCCTGAGCCTCTTAAGATGTATTCATTTTTCTGCTTGGCAGGGCGCAAGTTTTCTGTATAAAAATTACCCGCCTTGTCTAAGACTTCCGCATGATAAAGCGTAACCTTATCTCCTGCTTTGCCTTTGACCTTGACTTGTACCCAGCCCACAAGATTTTGTCCAAAATCTATGACCTGCTCGCCTTTAGGAGTTTTGAATATTTTAATTGGTTTGAAAGTTTCATGTTTTCTAATTCCCTCGTTGTAGTTTGCCAAGAGTTCTCCTTTGTAGTCGGCTATGCGAACTCCAGCCCATTGCGTATCATTGTAAGTGCTTGTATTCCAACCGATTTCTTCTTTTCGGGCATCTATGGTTTCTCCATTGTAAATTTCAGAATATAAGATACTGCCTGTATTGGATTTCCAATTTTCATCAGAGATGATGGTTTCCTTACTTCCGTCACTATAAGTAATCTCTAATTGGAAAAGTAGAGCTACCTCTTTGCCATAAAAATTTTTATTATTCTGAAACCCAATCAGCCCTCTGAACCAACCACTTCCAAGCATAGCACCTACGGAATTATCGCCTTGTTTGAGCAGGTTAGTTACTTCATAGACTTGGTATTGAAGGCGTTTTTGGTAGGCAGTCCAAAAAGGAGTAAGGTAATAATCTCCTACTCTTTTTCCATTCAAAAATGCCTCATAAAGACCTTGGGCGGTGATATAAGCCATAGCGGATTGGATAGGCTTTTTGAGGTTAAAGTTTCTACGAAAATACGGACTTGGGCGATTCGTAGTATCCTCCTCAAAACCTGCTTTTATCCATTTTGCCTTCCAATCACTTTGATTAAAGAAAGCGGTATGCCAAAATGCTGGCGTAGTCCATGCAGAAGTATTGCCTTGATTGTCCCAAACGCGTACTTGCCAAAGATACTTTTGATTTGACTCTAACGGTGCGCCTTGGTATTCTACCAATACCGATTGGTCAGAATTCACTTTCCCTGATGACCAGACTGTATTTTTCCCTTTCATTACCTTGATTTCGTAAGCTGTCTGCATCACGTTGCGCTGTGAAGACACTAAAGTCCAAGTAAATCGAGGTTGTTTTACGTCTAAACCTATGGGATTGACGAGATTTTCACAGAGGAGATTGGTCAAAGAAATGCCCTTCTGTGACTGAGCAAAAATTGTAGAAGTAGTTATAATAAGCATCCATAATGCTCTTATTATCAAGTGTTTCATTATTTTTTTCATTTCCATATTATTTTTGAGGTTTGTGTATCTTACTTACTTTGTTGGTAATATATTGAATAAACAGGCTTTGTGAATTATCTTTACCTTCTATCGTGTTTTACCTAAACTTATGCAAATTAGTTAATACTTCATAAAATCTTTGCCTAAAAAAACAAAAAACCTCTCTATCCAATTTTATTAAAGTTTATGGATAGAGAGGTTATCAAAATAATTCTTATTATCAAATACGCTCAAATCAATACGCCGCACTCCTTCCTGATTCCTCGTTCAGTTTGAGAAGTGTACTATTAAATTCATCTTCTTGTAAAAGCTGTTCTAAGGTCAGGTGCATACGATAACGCCAGTAGTGCTGTGGATTAGCGGGATTATTAATCTGCTCTGCCTTTGCATCTGGTCGGCGAAGTTTGGTACTCATGCCCAAGAGGTCTTGGAGTGGGAACACCGCCCACATCGCAGGGGAGTACAAGTGCTGTACGACAATCTGCCTTACTACCCAATCTTCGCAGAAATAAGGTGCGCCTCCACCATTGCCTAAGATTTCATTAAAGAATCGTTGAATCTTGCTTTTATCTGCCTCTTCCCACCAGCCTCTGAGCGGCGACATATCGTGAGAGGAGGTAGAAGCAACTGATAAATAAGGATAGTCCGCAGGGTGTCCAAAGGTTACTTTGGGGTCTTTGGGCATACGTTGGATATTCAAACTAAGCAAGCCCAACTCTTCCATCGTAGGTGGTACGCAGTCTGGCACCATGCCCAAATCTTCCCCACAAACCAGCATATCTGTTGCTTTGACGATGACAGGGAGTTTTTGCATTGCTTGGTCTTTCCAAAATGCCTCGTGCCTCTTATAAAAATACTCAATGTAGAGCGCATCGAGAACACCTTTGGTATGGTCGTCAAGTGCCTGATAGGAGTAGGTACGTTGGAAGGTATGTCTTGGATTAAAAGCTGTTTTGTCAGAAAAAGGAGCTTCTAAGAAAATCACGTCTGTATGTAGCTGGAAAAGCCTTTCTTTCATTCTTTGGTAATACGCACGCGTATCCGCAGGGGTATCTACGTCCGTAGCAAAGTGATTTTCTACCTTTCTTTGGGTATCAAATGCCTCCTTAAAACGGAAACAATTATGTGCGTATTCCTCTAAAAATGTGTGTTTTACATACTCCGCTTCTTCTCCAAAAATTTCCCTAAGTGTATAATCTCTGATGTAAGGCGTACAATATCTTTCGTAGTCAAACCAAATTCCTCTTGCTGATAGCTCGTCCCTATGAAAAGGCATGGCAGGGTTAAAATGCCCCATAATACCCTCTACGTGTTGGATAGGAATTTCCCAAATTCGGAAAAAGCCCAAAATATGGTCTATGCGATAGGCATCAAAATACTTACTCGTGTGTGTAAGCCTGCTTCTCCACCAAGAATAGCCATCTTTTTCCATATTTCCCCAATTATAAGTAGGCAATTTCCAGTTCTGACCTGCCAAAGTAAAATCGTCTGGGGGTGCGCCTGCTTGTGAGTCCAAATTGTAAAACTCAGGACTTACCCAAGCATCTACACTCCTTCGGAAAATCCCAATAGGAATATCTCCTTTTAGCACTACTTGGTTTTGGCGGGCGTACTCTGTAACCTCTAATAATTGCTTATGTAGGTGATACTGAATAAAATAGTGAACTGCTATGTCATCATATTGGGGTGCATTGGGGTCTGTAATTTCCTCAATAATTTCAGGAGAACAAACTGCATACTTGCCCCATCGCTCATAAATTGGCGTATTGTACAAATCCCTTAAATAGGAAAAAGACGCATAAGGCTTTAACCAAGACGCATTTTCCTCAAAATAGGCTTGGAACGATGGCTCCGCAAAAACCTTGTCTTTGGTTTCGTCATAAATCATTTTGAAAAAGCGCGATTTGGTTCGCATCACCGCCTCATAATCAAGCCCAGATTTGTTATTGAGAATAGTTCTCTGCTCATTAATAATGCTTTGTGTCAGTGGAGAAGACAGCTCGCCCATTGCCTGCAAATTGGCAAACATGGGGTGGAGCGCGTAAACAGAAATTCCAGAATACGGGTAAGAATCTATCCATGTTTGCGTAGCAATGGTATCATTGATAGGCAGAATCTGAATCATCTTCATGCCTGTCTTTTTTGCCCAATCTACCATCTTTTTCAAGTCCAAAAACTCCCCTACTCCCATGCCATTCTCACTTCGCAAAGCAAAAACAGGAATTGCTACGCCAGTTGCCTTCCAATTGCCCACAGGGAAGCGGAATTTGGTTTCTGTAATCGCTGTAAGTTGCGTAACTCCTTCTGATTTAGAGAAATGCAAAACCCTATTTCCCCCTTCTTCATACGTATCTATATTTTCAGTTTCTGTATTATAAATGCCGTATTTGTAATAAATAGGTGTAGTAATATTTTCAATAAATACGTCCGCTTGCCAAAGTGGGAATTTTTCACATTCTAAAATCAAAGGCTTATCTTTGTTCCAGCCGCCCAATGCCTCGTCGCTACCCGTAATACAAATCTTGTGTTTGGCAGAGATACGCGGCATTTCTATTTTGAAACGATAAATCAGCCCATTTTGGGGAGGATTGGTTTCCTCTATGACCTTGCTTGGTTCACGCTTGAAGATACTCTTGGTAAATGCGGCACTAAATAGCGCATTTTGCGGGTCAGTAGAAGAATTCCAATTGTCTATGATTTCTATGTGTTCGTAGAGTTTGGCAGGTACAGAAAGTTCCCTATTAGTCCCCCATTCCCAAGTTTTACTGCCACTATGCTCGTTCAAGACAAAATATTTATAAGAGATAACCGCATTACTTTTATTAGGAATATCCAATGCTATTTCCCAATTGTCATTAGGCAAAGCATTCAAAGCCAAAGCCTTAGCTTCGTCCCAATTTCCTAATTCGGGGGTGGAGCCACTCACAAAAATTCGCTGTCCCCATTGTGTTTTGTAGTTAATTTTGAAAACAATTTTCATGATATAAGAAGGTTATATGCCAAACACCAATAAATAATCAAACTTTGGCAAAGTTTTCTCAAATAAAATAAACAA